>JBFHPN010000329.1:0-3781 GCA_041592735.1 Oleiphilaceae bacterium
CTTGCTACGTTTGCTCAAATCATGCTTGATGTGTTTCGCGAGTGCGATGTCGTTTCGAGGCTTGGGGGGGATGAGTTTGTTGCAATGCTGATCGATACCGATAGTGAGAAGGTTAATGCCGTTCTTGAGCGGTTTGCAGCAGCTGTGGCAAAAACGAATGCATCGATGGGAAAACCCTTTACTATCGAATATAGTGCAGGGGTCGCTAATTTTGCCTATGACACAGATAAGTCGATTGAAGATATGCTGCAAGAAGCAGATGCAGCCATGTACAAGGATAAAAAAGGGGAGGCTCGATAGTCTGCCTTGGCTGCCCCAGTCTTTAACTAACACAGAGGCAGTCTTTTGTTTTTCTGCAGTAGCATGGATTTATATGCACTTTCTTTATAACTATTCTTAAAAAAATGCTCGAACTAATTCATTTTTATACAAAAAATAATATTAAATTTCCTGAATACCACTGGAACGGATTTGCGGCCGATCTATAATAGACAGTGGATGTTCTGTCTGAACATCAGCCCCAACCCCTTTTTAAAGAGATGTCAAATGTCTACCCGCTGTCTGCACGTGTTTTTTAAAGCTGCTCTTAACACCCTGTTCAGCAATCGTTCCTTATATGGCATGCTGTTCGTCACGCTTACAGGATCAGTGGTGGCTGTTGAACCCTTGGATAACTGGCATGAAGCGGCTCGCAAGAAGCCCATGACGTCGATGGTGGGTGCGTTTGATAACATTCAAGCGATTCGTCAGTGGGTATTGTTCGGGCAGCAAGTCTGTGCCGATAAAGAAAAGCATATCCTGTTTGACGGCTTGGGGAATTTCTTAGCGGATGTGCCTACCCGTAAGCATGAGCGCAAGGAAAATCAGGACAAAATCAATCAGGCCAGATTATCCTTGGCGAAAGATGCGCGCATAGAATATTGGTCTCCCGGTAAATTGACCAATCCCGGTTATCCCTTCGCACTGGCCTGTGAACAGCCGGATGTAGATATGAAAGGTGCCACCGAGCGATTCTTGGGGCAAAACAAGAGCGATCGTTTTCATGGTTCCTATGCGGGAGTCCGGGTAGGTTCAACTAACAAGACCGCCTCGTTACATGAGGCGCTCAAAACCGTCTATGACACCCGCCGTAAACAAGGCAAGTTAACATTTCCCAGCTCCCAGCTTGGCTATCTCTCAGGGCAAGTATTGATTGAAAGTGGCGGCAAACGTGATGTTAAATCAGCCTCCAAAGCCCTTGGAGTGTTGCAATTATTACCGAGTGTCCTGCGCGAATGTGGTGTGAATAAGGGGCAATATTTCAACCGTATTGCCCAGATAGATTGTGCTTTGCAATTAACGGAACAAAATCACAAGTTGCTCCAATCACCTTTTGAGGCGCGTTTCGGTCAACTGCCTTTGCAAAAGAAAAAAGAACTTTATGATCTGGTGCTGATTCAGGCATACCATGGCGGCGTTGGCAGATTACGCGCACTGCTGACTGATCCTGAACTATCACAGCCAGCTGAATTTTATGCCAAAGATCATGCGCCTTTTAGTGCCGGGGATATCGCTTTCGGTATGATCTTCAATAATCTGGGTAAAAAACAACTGGGTATGGCTTCGTTGTATTATGTAGCCGATGTGACGCTCGCCACACGTGAGTTATGTAATCATCGTAAAATGCGCGGCGATAGCCTGTGTAAAGCGCAAACCGGCACTCAGAATTGATGCTGTTTTTCAAAGTTGTTTGCATTTTGCAAGGCTATTTGCAAAGTTAACACGCGCTAATCACATAGAACCGGAATATCTAGTTCTCTTCCAACTCACGCAATGCTCTGTTTTAACAGGGCTTGCGCACGATTCTCAATTACCTGGCATTCTATTTGCTGATATACGAATAAAGGCTTGGCACTTACCACAGTATAAATAACCTTAATTAGTTTTTTCTGTGGAACACAGCTTATCCATTTCGCATATTTACGGGTATATATCATGAATTTAAACAAAACAGCCCTGCTATTAATTGGCTTTCAAAATGACTATTTCTCTAAGAACGGTATATTACATAGCGTCATAGAGGAGTCTTCCAGAGTCAGCGGTGTACTGGAGAACACACTTGATTTATTAGACCTCGCGGGGAAGCAGTTCGGATTAGTGGTTTCTACACCCATTATATTTACTGAAAATTATGAAGAGCTTCAAGCGCCTACCGGGATACTCAAGACAATTAAAGAAGTGGGGGCTTTCAGGGCTGGAACCCCTGGTTCAGAAACCATCAGTGAGTTACACAAATATCAGGATATTGTCCAAGAAGTACCCGGCAAACGCGGTTTGAATGCGTTTTCCAATACAGACCTAGAAGCGCTGCTTCGATCACATGAGATAGAAAGTATTGTTCTCGCAGGAACCGTGACCTCTATATGTATCGACTCAACGGCCCGTCATGCTGCCGAGTTGGGCTTTAATGTTACGGTATTATCAAACTGTACATCAGGTCGAACCGTATTCGAACAAAATTTCTATTGCGATAACATTTTCCCGATCTATGCAAATGTACGTAATTCGAATGATTTGATCGCGGCATGAAAGAGGGAAGTTACATGCAGGGTCCAAGAGACAATGAGCTCCAGCTTCAAGTGCACCAGCGTTTACTTGATAAATTGACGGAAACTCACTACTCGTTCGTCACGCATGTAGATATGTTGGAGGAAATCATCTTCCGCTGCACTTCTGAAGGCGCCCTAAGCTTGTTGAATCCATCGTGGAGTCGTCTATTAGGCTGGCCAGTTGAGTCAACCATAGGGTGCAATCTTTGCGATTTTCTGGCCGATGCTGAGTCAAAGGAAATTATACTGGCTTCACTGAAAAGCAATGAGCCCATTGCATACGATGTTAAGCTTAAGTCGAGATATGGCTTGATACGCCATTTCCGGCTGCGAGCAAGATTTAACGGTTCCTGGTATGGTTCATTGCAAGATATTACTGATACCTTGAATGTGATTGAGGAACTACACGAAAGTAAGAAGCAGGCTATCAAGCTTTCGCAGGTTGCAAGTCGAACCGATAATCTGGTAATTATTACCGATGCCAATGGGGTTATTGAATGGGTTAACCAAAGTTTTGAAACGATAACGGGTTATACACTCAATGAAGTGCGAGGCCGTTCCCCCGGATCTTTTCTTCAAGGAAAAGATACGCCAGAAGAAACCATTCAACTCATGTCCGAAGGTATCCGGTCCAAGACAGGATTCACAGCAGAGCTTATTAATTATACCAAATCAGGGCAGCCTTATTGGATTGCCATTGACTGTTCTCCCGTTTTTGATCAACAGCATAAGCTGATCAATTTTATCGCGATTGAGCGGGATATCAGCGCTCAAAAGCATCTGGAAAACATGCTTCGTGAAAATGAACGCCGTTATTGCAATGTCTTAAATTCAGTCAGTGAGCCGATATTCCAATGTGATGCAGATTTAAAGATAACCTTTGCAAATAATGCATGGAATAGATTTATTGGTTGCACAGACGAAGATCCGTTGAGGCGCCCTGTATCACGCTTGTCGGATTTAGTGAGTGAAGATCAGCAGAGTTTATTGGAATCGGCCGTTAAAAAAGCATTTTCGTCGGAGCATTCAGTGCGTCAGGAACTGGTGATTACAATCCATAATGCGCAATCGCGTCGAGTTGAATTGACCCTGTCTAATTCTGTAAATCATCTTGCTGATGAGCAGCAGTGTTTAACCGGGTCTTTAGTGGATATAGAAGAACAGTGGCAAATCAACCAGGAAATTCTTAGAGC
>JBFHPN010000330.1:0-3745 GCA_041592735.1 Oleiphilaceae bacterium
AGTAAATCTCAAACGATTTTTGACCCAAAAAGGAACGATCTGAAGAGCACTAAGTTAAGCTTTATCCTGGCCAAACCTACGTTCACTGAGCTTGTCGAAGTGGTTAAGAAACTAAAAGCTTTCTCAATCTCAAACTCTCGTTTCTTCAACGTTTCGACAGGCTCAACGAACGATGTTTACGTTCAAAATAATGGTGTCAGATCGGAATAACCAACCACCGCTTTGTGGACAAAGTAGCAGAAGATCACAACCGATAATTAGGTCTGCTTTGACTTAGAAGCTGACTAAGCCATCTTTGATATCAATAGCATATCAGTCGGAACAGAAAACAAAAAAGCCGCTTATGTGTGACATAAGCGGCTTTTTGCTTGCACTAGGCAAATATGGCGTCCCCTAGGGGAGTCGAACCCCTGTTACCGCCGTGAAAGGGCGGTGTCCTAGGCCTCTAGACGAAGGGGACAGAAACTGTCCTGAACGAGTTGGTGGAGCCAGACGGGATCGAACCGTCGACCTCAACGCTGCCAGCGTTGCGCTCTCCCAGCTGAGCTATGGCCCCGATATACTGTAGTGCTTAATCATGGCCTTGAACGGCTTCATCATGACCTTGATAAAACTTCAAGAAACTCACAGACTTAAGCAACACTGCATCGTTCAACGGGGCGGTATATTATTGAAGTCGCCCCAATCAGTCAAGCATATTTTTTAAGAATTTTATGCTATCCAAGATCCATACTTTGTAGTTCCTGAAACTCTTTTTCGACTCGCTTGCTTTCTTTTTTTGAAAATCCGCCCAGTTTATCCAAAGCGTCTCGCAAACGCGCACGACTCATATCAGGCCCTAACTGAGCCATTGCATCCACCACAGACCATGAATTAGGGGTACCGGCTATGGCAATAAATATCGGCTGCATGAAATCACCCATTTTAATATTCATTTTCTTGGAAAGCTGCTTGATGTCGTCAAAGATGGCGTCTTTTGTCCAGTGTCTTTGCGCCTCGAGCGTCCACAAACTATATTGCAGCACCCGTTTTACATCGTGAGCATCCAGTTTTTTATGCTCAAAGCTCTCTGCACTCAGATTTAATAAGCCAGAGAACATAAAACCGGCCAGTGGCGCTATATCAGAAAAGGTTTCTACCCTGCTCTTAATGTGCTCTACCATCGGCAGTATATGCGCTTCATTAAACGCCCAGTTTTTGACGCGCTCCATAAATGCCTGATCATCAAGCGATTCACGAATCCATAAGCCATTGAGCCACCTGAGTTTTTCAACGTCAAAAATCGGCCCGCCCAGCGAAACACGCGATAGGTCGAAGTTTTCGATCATATCTGACAAGGTAAATTTCTCACGCTCATCCGGCATTGACCAGCCCATCCGCCCAAGATAATTCAACAAGGCTTCAGGCATAAATCCGGCACGCTCATAATAGTTGATACTCGTCGGGTTTTTACGCTTACTTAATTTACTCTTATCCGGATTGCGTAACAGTGGCATATGACATAAAACCGGCATTTGCCAACCAAAATAACGGTACAGCAACTGATGTTTAGGTGCCGAACTGATCCATTCCTCACCACGAATGACATGCGTAATGTCCATTAAATGGTCATCCACTACATTGGCCAGATGGTAGGTGGGCATGCCATCAGATTTTAATAAGATCTGACAATCCACCTGAGACCAGTCAATTTCTATAGTGCCACGCAACATATCATCGATAATACAGACGCCCTCTTCAGGCACCTTCATTCTGATCACGTAGGAATCGCCCCTTTCCAGGCGTTCTTTTACCTCAGCCTCGGGTAATTCAAGCTGCCCGTTTATGCCGGGGTTCAAACCTGCGGCCTTACGCTGCTCTCTTATTTCATCCAATTCTTCGGGTGTCCTGAAGCAATAGAAAGCATGCCCCTGAGCAACCAGCTGTTCAGCATAGGCCCGATAGTCATTTTTACGTTCGCTTTGCCGATAAGGCGCGTGTGGCCCACCTATATCGGGACCTTCGTCCCAATCAAGCCCTAACCAGCGTAATGAATTCAGAATATCCTGCTCCGATTCAGGTGTGCTGCGTGCCTGGTCTGTATCCTCAATACGCAAAATAAACTGGCCCTGATGCTGTCGCGCAAAGCACAAATTAAATAACGCGATATAAGCAGTACCAACATGCGGGTCACCGGTTGGTGAAGGAGCGATTCGGGTTCGGATTCTTTGAGACATTGATCAACCTTGAAGTAACAATTCGTATTAAAAATAAAGATAAAATAAGCCAACTGAGTGATCAGGCTTAACCATAGGCACCAACAAAAGGGTTCGTTGCCTTTTCATGTCCGATAGTAGACATCGGGCCATGCCCGGGAATAAAACGCACATCTTCGGGCAGCGTCCATAAATGAGTATGAATAGAACGTATCAGGGTATCATAGTCACCTTTAGGAAAATCGGTTCGCCCTATGGATCCTTGAAACAAGACATCACCCACGATAAGTAATTTACTGGGTTCATGATAAAAGACCACATGACCCGGCGTATGCCCGGGACAATGAAAGACCTTTAAGGTTTCGTTCCCAAGTGCTATCTCATCATCCTGATGTAACCAGCGATCCGGCGTAAAGCTGCGTACACTGGGAAAACCGAACATCTGGCTTTGTTGAGGCAAAGCACTAATCCAGAACAGATCATCCTCATGAGGCCCTTCGATGGGGATTTCCAGTTTTTCCTGCAATTCGGCAGTGCCACCCGCATGATCGATGTGCGCATGGGTCAGCAAAATTTTACGCAGACTCAAACCCAGCGATTTAACCTGGGTCATAATTTTGTGCAGATCGCCCCCCGGGTCCACAACCGCCGCTTGCATGGTTTGATCGCACCAGATCAAGGAACAATTTTGCTCAAAAGCCGTTACCGGCACAATTTTATACTGTAAACTCATTGCTATTCTGTCTAACGTTAAATTCGTAAAAAGAAGCATTATCCCTTATGCACATTGAAACTCAAACTAAATCACACTCGTCTGCGCCAAGATTCCGTATTTTTTTACTGGGATTACTGATGTCCGCACTTAGCGCTTGTTCATTTGTTGAACTGCAGCCTGGCGCCCAATCCATTATTTTTGCGCCACCAAGCGATGAATGCAAAACACTCGGCAATTTTACCGGTGAAGTAAAAACCAGCACATTCTTTATAGAAAGGGATCTGAAGGTGATCGCGGATGAATTGCAGACCCTGGCACAAAACGAGGCGTTTCGACAGTATGGAAACGCCATCTGGCCCTCCTCAGAGGTAAATGAAGGCAGCCAATCGTTCGTTATTCTCGACTGCCAGAGCGTGAAACGGTAAACAATTTTTATAAACTGAGCGCGGCGCCTAGCCAGAGTGTGGATTTATCGAGGCCATACTGATCAGCACTATAATCGGCATACTGAACAAAAATTTGATGGCTCGATAGATCTGCCTTGGCAGCTAAGACCCACTCATGACCGTAAGATTTCACGCCATTAAGAACACGATCTGCCTCATAATCATGGAAGCTCACAGAGAGTTCTGTGGTAAAAGTTTTATTCATGCAGGATCGCTCTATTCGATAAGCCAGACCAAAATAAGTATCCTGTATTCCTCCTGGAATATTGCCTAAACCATTATTGAAGAAAATATCATTCGCACCCTGAAAATCATGCAGACTACCTAAGGGTGTCACCAAAAAGGCAGACTCGTTAGCCCCCAAGCGCTCATAACCTGCCGTCAGACTG
>JBFHPN010000331.1:0-3734 GCA_041592735.1 Oleiphilaceae bacterium
CCAGCAACAGGTTAATGATAAGTCCTTGTTACAGATGGAGGCTGTCATTTCTTCTATGACTCCGGCAGAGCGCGCGCATCCCGATTCAATTAATAATTCCAGAAAGCGCAGGATTGCAATGGGATCAGGTACGCAAATACAGGATGTTAATCGTCTTTTAAAGCAGCACAAGCAAATGCAGAAAATGATGAAGAAGTTTTCACAGAAGGGTGGAATGGCAAACATGATGCGGGGCATGAAGGGGATGATGCCTCCTGGCGGGCCTTTTTAATCAGAGCTTCTTTGCAGCTTCAGATGACGCAGTGTTTTCTAAGTGTGAGGGAGTGGTCAGGTTTTTAAAGAAAAAGCTAAATGGCTATTTTCAATCGTCATTTAATATACTAGAATGTGCGCCCTTTCGAGCGCCATCGTATTTGAATACGCGATCGAGTGTCGAGAAACTTATTAACTGAAATCAGGATTTAAAGCGAGTATGGTTACTATCCGTTTATCACGTGGTGGCTCTAAGAAGCGCCCTTTTTATCATTTAACCGTTACTGATAGCCGTTCACCTAGAGATGGCCGTTATTTGGAACGCGTTGGTTTTTTTAATCCGATTGCGCGTGGTCAGGAAGAGCGTCTCCGTGTCAATGCAGAGCGTGTTCAGTACTGGCTTGATAAAGGTGCAACGACTTCAGAGCGCGTGAAAAGCTTGATTAAAGAATCTGCAAAGACAGCTGCCTGATTAAGGCACTACTGCGCTGCTATATTCGTATGAGAGTTGCTCATGAGTAATGATTTAAAAAATACTGTAATGGGCAAAGTCACCTCGGTATATGGTGTGAAGGGTTGGGTGAAAGTATTTTCCTATGCTCAACCTAAAGAAAATATATGTGATTATGATGTATGGCATTTACAGGATCTTTCCGGGCAGTTAAATCCGGTAAAAGTTCTGGAATGTAAAAGCCACGGAAATGGACTTGTTGCCTTGTTTGAAGGTGTTCATGATCGGGATAGGGCAAAAACGTTTTGTGGAATGTTGGTCACTATACCAAGCAGTAAATTGCCCCGGTTGCCTGAGGGTGAATATTACTGGTCACAATTGCAGGGTTTGAAAGTATACAGTTTAAGTAATAATGATCGTTCTGCACCAATTCTGTTGGGTGTGGTAGATCATTTGATTGAAACAGGCTCAAACGATGTACTTGTGGTTAAAAAATGTAAAGACAGTCTGGATGGCAAGGAACGTTTGATTCCTTATCTTCCTGAACAGGTCGTTAAACTGGTTGACTTGAATAAAGGATGCATTGAAGTTGATTGGGACCCGGACTTTTAAAGTGTGGGTGTATGCAAATTGAACTGATTTCTCTGTTTCCGGAAATGTTCAAGCCTCTTTTAGAGCAGGGGGTTTTCGGCAGAGCAGTCAAAGCGGGTTTGGTAAGTGTAGGCTTATGGAATCCTCGTGATTATGCTTTTGATAAGCATAAAACGGTTGATGACCGGCCTTATGGGGGCGGTCCTGGCATGCTGATGAAGGTTCAGCCATTGCAGGATGCAATTAGGGCTGCAAAAAGAAATGTCAGTGAAAAGTGTGTCCGTACTATTTATTTATCGCCCCAGGGGCATAAATTGGATCACGCGAAAGTTCTTGAGCTTTCAAGTTACGAAGCATTGATTCTGGTTTGCGGTCGTTATGAGGGAGTTGACCAGCGCTTAATAGAGGCCGAAATTGATGAGGAGATATCAATCGGCGACTATGTATTAAGTGGTGGTGAATTAGCTTCAATGGTACTGGTTGATGCAGTAGCAAGGCTGATACCTGGCGTGCTCGGACATGAATTATCGGCACAAGAAGATTCATTTGTAAACGGGTTGCTCGATCACCCCCATTATACCCGGCCTGAAGTATTTGACGACAAGCCTGTTCCTGGGGTCTTGCTATCGGGTGATCATGAGAGTATAAGGCGCTGGAGATTAAAACAATCCCTGGGTAAAACCTGGTTGATGCGGCCCGAGTTACTGACAAAGAAAGCGTTAAATGTGGAGCAACAGCAACTGTTGCAAGAGTTTATTGAAGAAGCGAATAGATAAGCGGGTAACCTCTTATCATTTTTAGGAGTGTATGATGAGCAGCAAGAATAACATTATCAGCGCAATTGAAGCTGAGCAGATGACCGCTGAAGTGCCTGAGTTTGGACCAGGTGATACTGTAGTGGTTCAGGTTAAAGTAAAAGAAGGTACCCGTGAGCGTTTGCAGGCCTATGAAGGTGTTGTAATTGCCAAGCGAAATCGTGGTCTCAACTCTTCATTTACTGTAAGAAAAATTTCTTATGGTGTAGGTGTTGAGCGTACATTCCAGACATTCAGTAAGCAAATCGACAGTATTGCTGTGAAGCGTCGTGGTGATGTGAGACAAGCTAAACTTTACTACTTGAGAGATCTGAGTGGTAAGGCTGCGAGAATTAAAGAGAAACTTGGCTAAGCTCGGCTTCTTTTTAAAGAATAGTCAAAAGGCAAATACGCATGTATTTGCCTTTTTTGTTGCCTGTCATTCTGATGCTGACGGTTATTTTACTAATAATAACGGCTATACTTTGATGCTTATCGACTACCTTATTCTAGAGCGATTTTAGTGATTGATTCATTTTTGGATATGCTCTGGCTTGAGCATGGGTTAAGTGAGAATACATTAAATTCTTATCGGCACGATCTGGTGACGTTTAAGCAATGGTTGGAGGTAAACGGCATTTGTGACTTCAGGAGCGTCGCTGAGGGTGATGTTTTGCGTTATTTGTCCGATCGCATGCAGCAAGGTATAAAGGCTAACTCCAGTTCCCGTTCTCTGTCTTGTTTAAGGCGCTTTTTTCGTTACCTGTTAAGGGAGCAGTTTATTCAAATTGACCCTACGATAAATATTGATAACCCCAAGTTGCCACGCTTGCTCCCGGATAGCCTTTCCGAGAAGGAAGTAGAGCGTCTTTTGAATACTCCAGATGTCAGTGATCCAATAGGTCTCAGAGATAAGGCGATGCTAGAAGTTATGTATGGTTCAGGCTTGCGGGTTTCTGAGTTGGTTGATTTGCGTTTTGATCAATTTAATGTTCAGCAGGGATTGGTACGCTTGTATGGTAAGGGCAACAAGGAGCGTCTGGTGCCAGTGGGTGAATATACCCTGGATTGGGTTAATCGCTATTTAGAGCAGGCACGACCAGTCTTAATCGCGGGTAAAGGTTTGGCGGCAGGGGATGTTGTGTTCCCAAGTTTGCGCGGTTTGCGAATGACACGACAGACCTTTTGGCACAGAATAAAAAAATATGCGCTAGAAACAGGTATTCAGAAGTCATTATCACCGCACACCCTCAGGCATGCCTTTGCAACGCATTTGCTTAATAACGGAGCAGATTTACGGGTTGTTCAGCTGTTATTGGGGCATGGAAATTTATCTACAACACAGATTTATACACATTTGGCAAAACAGAGGCTGTATGAAATGCATCAAAAATGGCATCCACGTGCATAAATTAAAGGTTGAAATGTTTTAAGATGTTATCACAGATTGAATATGCGATTATGAGCAACTATATTCTCGTGTGAGTATGAAGCTCATCTATGGTAATGATTAATTTATAAGCAATGAGATATATTGCTGAAAACAGGTGAAAATATGAATTTTATTAACCGACTTCTGTTTTGTGGTGTTGCAGCTTTATGTACTCTGGCTGTTCAGGCAAGTGAGCAGAATGTGAAAGATATGC
>JBFHPN010000332.1:0-3733 GCA_041592735.1 Oleiphilaceae bacterium
TAAGGCCTTAATCCTGTTAATCAAAGGATTGTATGATAAAATGCGTGGCTCTGAAAATCGATGATTATTAATTGCCTGTGTGAGTATCATGAATTCATCTTATCTGAGCTTTGCCAATAAACGTGTTCTTGTTGTGGGTGACGTAATGCTTGATCGTTACTGGCATGGCGGCACCTCACGCATATCACCTGAAGCGCCGGTGCAGGTGGTAAAGGTCTCAGAGGTGGAAAATCGCCCGGGTGGTGCAGCAAACGTGGCGTTAGGTCTGGCGAGTCTGGGGCTTGCAGTGACCTTGATAGGTATTGTCGGTGACGATGAGAATGCCCAGGCTTTAGAAACCAGCCTGATCGAAGCCGGAGTGGATTGCTGTCTGATCAGGAGCCAGCAGGTTCCTACCATCACAAAGCTCAGGGTGATCAGCAGGCAGCAGCAGTTGATTCGTCTGGACTTTGAGGAGTCATTCAATCATGACGCACTGATGTCAGAATTATATTCGGCGGTTGAAAAACACTTGTCTACCGCACAGGCAGTGATCTTCTCAGACTATGCCAAGGGTACTTTGGGGAATATTCAGGCCTTGATACAGTTAGCTAATGAGAAGTCAATTCCCTCATTTGTTGATCCTAAAGGCGCAGATTTTTCAATCTATCGAGGGGCGACGCTGGTTAAGCCTAATTTAAGTGAATTTGAGTTGATTGTAGGGAAATGTGCTAACCAGGCAGAGCTGATTCAGCGAGCGGTTGAACTCCGTCAACGTTATCAGTGGAAGGCCTTGCTGGTGACAAGGGGTAAGGATGGCCTGATCTTGTTCGAAGAAGATAAAGCGCCGTTTTCACTCGCCACTGCGGCACGGGAAGTTTTTGATGTCACCGGTGCCGGGGATACGGTTATCGCCGTGTTAACAGCCATTTATCTTAGCAGTAAACGCTTTATTGATGCGGTTGAATATGCCAACCAGGCAGCAGGTTATGTGGTCAGCAAACTGGGTACGGCCTCGATTTCTGCAGCGCAACTGGATGCCATTATGACTGCGCGTCTGCACACAGATAATTTTGGTGTGCTGTCACCTGATGCGTTGCTTGAACAGATAAAAATCGCCCAGGCCCGTGGTGAAAAAATAGTCTTCACCAACGGTTGTTTTGATATTCTGCATCCAGGTCATGTTGCCTATATCAAGCAAGCAAAAGCACTTGGAGATCGTTTAATCGTTGCCGTCAATTCAGATGCCTCTGTCTCACGCTTGAAAGGTGCGAAACGCCCTATAAATAATCTTGAGCACCGTATGGCTGTTCTTGAAAGCGTTGGCGCCATAGACTGGGTTACCTGGTTTGAAGAAGATACCCCACTTGCGCTGATTGAAAAGCTTTCTCCGGATGTGCTGGTTAAGGGGGGGGATTACTCAGTGGATACGATTGTCGGGGCTGATCATGTGCTTGCAAAAGGAGGTGAAGTCAAAGTGCTCACCTTTGTTGAGGGTTATTCAACCACCAAAATTATTGAAAAGGCCAATTTATAGAATGCGCGCCTGCTGGACTAGCATAGAAGCGCGCCACCCCTAAATTAAACGCACTTTGTCACCTTCAAACTTCAGGTAAAAACAGCTGCGTCGCAGGGTATGACAGGCGGCGCCCTCTTGTTTAACCGAGGCTAATAGTACATCACCATCACAATCAATGCGCAGCTCTATGAGCGTTTGCCAATGACCGGAGCTTTCTCCCTTGCGCCAGAAGGCTTGCCGGGAGCGAGACCAGTAACAGACTTTTGACGTTGAGAGCGTTTCTTCCAGGGCTGCACGATTCATCCAGGCGAACATTAATACCTCTTTGCTGTCATGATCCTGCGCAATGACCGGGATGAGCCCTTCTTCATTGAATACCAGTTCGTCCAGTATTTGTGCGACCGGATAGGTGGTGTTAGTCGGGTTGTTTTCAATCGCTTTAAACCAGGATTTCATAAGGCCTCTTCAACAACGCAATTCATTAAGCGCTTAAATGTTTTTTCTTGGAGTATTGGCTCATCAGGCTATTGTTCAGACCAAACGAGAACGACAATAAATACAGGCCGCCCAGTGTCAGAATGATAGCGGGACCTGTGGGCCAGCCGGCATGATAAGAGAGTAATAAACCGATATAGCAGCTGAAAATAGCAATCAGGCAGGAGCTCAATAACAACATATCCAGGCTCTTGACCCAGTAACGGGCTGCAGCTGAAGGCAGGATCATCATGCCCACAGATAATAAGGTCCCCAGTGCATTGAAGCCGCCAACCAGATTCAACACGACCAGCATGAGAAAGGAAAAATGCGCCAGCGGACTCAAACGGCTGACCGACTGCAAGAATAAGCGATCCATACATTCAAGAACCAAGGGGCGAAATACCAGCGATAAGGTAATTAGCGTCAGGGTCGCGATAGTGCCCAGTAAATACAGCGCATCATTATTCAAGGCTAAGGCTGAGCCGAATAACACATGAAGCAGATCTACCTGGCTACCGTTCACTGAAATAATCAATACGCCCAGCGCTAATGAGATCAGATAGAAAGCGGCCATACTTGAATCTTCAGCCACAGAGGTCATTCTGGAAACCAGACCCGATAATAACGCAACCGTGCAGCCCGCAATGATTCCACCGATAGTCATGGCCTCTATGGACAAGCCTGCAATGAAAAAGCCGACGGCGGCCCCGGGCAGAATAGCATGGGCCATGGCATCACCGGTTAAACTCATGCGTCGCAGCATCAGGAAAACGCCGACTGGAGCGGCACTGATTGATATGGCAAGGCATCCGATTAAGGCGCGCTGCATAAACGTGAATTCCGTGATGGGCTGGATAAATAGTTCAAACATGCTCAAGGTGTCTCATGGGCGCCGCAATACACAGCATGTTCATCAAAGGCTTCATTTAACTGACGGGCGCGTAACCAGTTTTCTTCTGTGAGCACTTCACTCGTTGGGCCAAAAGCAATGGGTTCTCGTGATAATAACAGGCACTCAGGAAAGTGTTTACGAACCTGATCCAGATCGTGCAGTACGGCAATAATGGTTTTTCCCTGTTTATGCCAGGCGGCTATCATGTGCAATAAATCGTGAGTAGTGCGGCTATCCACGCCGGTAAAGGGTTCATCCAGCAGAATTAATCGGGCATTCTGGACCAATAAACGCGCAAATAATACGCGTTGCATTTGACCCCCGGATAACGAAGCGATCAGGCGCGTTTCAAAGCCGCTTAAATTCAGTTGGGCAAGGGCGCTTGCGACGTGTCTTTTATGTTCATTTTTAAGCCTGCCAAAGGCACCGATTTCTTTCCAGGCGCCCATAGCAACCAATTCCTGAACCGTGATCGGAAAGCTTCGATCCAGCTGGTTTAATTGCGGGAGATAAGCAATGTCCTGTTTCTCAATGTCATGCAGGTGGATATGCCCATCAAGCGGATGGATTTGCCCCATAATGCCCTTAAACAGGGTGGATTTACCCGCGCCATTCGGGCCGACAAGGGCGATCAGCGCACCGCTCTCTACACCATAACTTAGATGGTGTACTGCCGGGTGGGCTTCATAGCCGAGAGTGAGGTTATCAAACGTGAGTAGCATGAATTACCGGGTAACCAGCAGGATAATAAGCCAGAGCGCTGCGCTGAAGCCGATGGCTAATGACAGCCTTTGAATCAGACCAATCTCCAGAAGAGTCCTGCGTGACATAATTCGCCTTAAAATAATAAAATAAGCCGAATCCTA
>JBFHPN010000333.1:0-3723 GCA_041592735.1 Oleiphilaceae bacterium
CATGAATGGAATTGATGCCACGCTCGCCATTCGGGAAACCGGTTTCAGCAAACCCATCATTGCCTTCACCGCAAATGTCATGAAAGAAGAAGTCAGCCGCTATCAACAGATAGGTTGTGATGCCTGCCTGAGCAAGCCTGTGCAGAAAACCCTGTTTTATCAGACACTCAACGACTACTTGGGCACAGGTAACACCATCTCTCACCAGAAAGCAGTCTCCAACATGGGCACTGGCAAACATCGCAATAACACAGAAAAGCATCTTAAGGGAACGGTTCTGCTGGCCGAAGATAACAAAGATAATCAACGGCTCATTTCAATGCAACTTGGCCGGTTTGGTATACAGGTTCTGCAAGCCGAAAATGGAGAACAGGCCGTACAAACCGCACTGGAACAAGACATTGATGTCATTCTGATGGACATGCAAATGCCCCTGATGGATGGCTTTGAAGCCACAGAACTACTGAGACAAACCGGGTTTACTGGCCCCATTTACGCCTTAACGGCCTCGACCGACAAACAGGATATTCAGCGAGCGCTTGATGTGGGCTGTGATGGCCATTTGAACAAACCTATACAACTGGAGCAACTTTATCACGCCCTGGCCAGCCATTTGTCTGAACAGACCTATGCGACTAATTCTGAACCGAATGCCTCCGAGCCTGATGAAGAAATGCAGACCCTGATAACGATTTTTGTCAAAGGCTTGCCAATTTATATTGCCCAACTGCAACAGGCTGAATCACAAGCTGAACTCTCGACGCTCGAAGGCCTGGCACACCAGCTTAAGGGCAGCGGCACAAGCTTTGGCTTTCCTGAGATTACCCAACAAGCCAAACAGTTGGAGGCGCAGCTTAAAAGCCATGCACCTTATCATGAAAGCCTGAACGCATTGATCAGCACCATGAAAAAATTCAGCACGCAAACACCAACGAAACACAATTAATCTGCAACTATTCTATTGACGCAAGGTGGACATATGAAAGCATCAGAGACCCTGGAAACTAAATCTGCACCCGGCCAGGAACGTGACTACATCAATCTAATGCATGGGACGTATGCCGACATTCTGTTTATTCTGTTGCCTTACATGGCAATTATGATGCAACGATTCTGGACAGGCGACACCGAGGGTTTGTTACTAAAACCTGAAATCTCGATTGTGGCGGCCATCCTGGCGGGTTTAAGTGTAAGCAAATTTGTGCTTGGGCTGATTAATGGCCAGACCCTGCAAGTCTATAAAGAGCGGATTGTATTCTTTATCGCCTTGACAATCTTTGCCGTACTACTACCTTCTATATTTTTAAGTTTGATGATTAGCTCATCGGATACCGTGCCTGAATTTATTACTTTCGTACAACCGCTGTTACTGATTGTTGCGATTTCTCTGTACACGGGATCGGTCACAGTCAGTAAAATGATTGCCGAAAACGCAAACACCTCCGAAAACCAGCGCAGGCTTGATGACGCTAAACTGATTCAGTTAGACAGTACCAAAGGAAAGCCTGCAGAAGGTCATATTGATACTACCAGGGAGTCTTAAGATGCCATCAATAAAAGCATTAGTCGTGGATGATGTTCAAGTCATGCGCAGTTTGTTAATCAGTTCCTTAAAAACCTTGCATATCACAGACATAAAAGAAGCCGCTGATGCGCAGTCTGCCCTGGCGATATTTTCAAGTGGCGATATAGATATAGTATTCCTCGATATTAATATGCCCGGTGTCAATGGCCTGGATTTAATCAGACAACTCAGAAGCATGAACCCGAATGCTTTTATTGTCATGGTAAGTGGTGAAAGCTCTCTGGACAACGTAAAACAATCCATCGCACTGGGTGCAAAAGGCTTCATTGTTAAGCCCTACACCGCCGCACGTATTAAAAGCATGATTGACAAATATAGATCGGAACGCTCTGTGGATTTGCCCGGTTGGTCTTAATGAGGGCATGCGCCCCTTAAATTCTGCTTAAAAATTTTCTACAAAACCTAACTTTGGTTAGGTTTGATCCAGCCTTATATTTGTCATACTCCTGAATAAGTAGTTACTACAAGAATAATCAGGAGACACACATGAACACAACGCACCCTGCGCACATAAAACAACTCGCTGAACGCGAGGACAGCGCATTAACCAATAAAGAACTCGCCTGGTCTCATGCCAAGAAATACTGGTACCTTGTGACTCTTATCGTGCCCTTGGTTACCATTCTTTCCGCAGGCATTGCCTTGCTCAGCAACCAGGGAATGTGGCTCTGGATGCTGGGCATTATTTTCTGGGTGATCATCCCGCTTATTGATGGCTGGCTGCGTGAAGATACCTTCAATCCAACCGAAGAACAGGAAATAGAACTCCAAAAAGAAAGCGCCTACTACAAGGGCATCCTCTATTCGGCGACCCTGCTCAACTGGGTCGGGCTAGCGGTGATGACATATGCCGTGGTAAAGGGAGATTGGGCATGGTTTCATATACTCGGAGCTATTATCAGCGTTGGTGCACTGCATGCCATCGGCCTGACCATGAGCCATGAGCTGGGCCATAAAATGAATGATCGGACTCAGGTTCTGTTTGCCAAAATCGGCAGTGCCTGTTCCGGTTATGCTCACTTCAATATCGAACATAATAAGGGCCATCATAAAGATGTGGCTACACCTGAAGATCCAGCCTCCTCTCGTATGGGCGAAAGTATTTACCGCTTTGTGCTGCGTGAAATACCGGGTGCGGCAAAACGAGGCTGGTCACTCGAAGCAGACCGTCTAAAACGCCAGCATCGTTCCATCTGGTCACTGCATAACGAACTCTTGCAAATTTGTCTGATCACCGTACTTGGCTACGCCGCGATGACTTGGTACTTCGGTTGGGCCGCCCTTCCCTTTTTGCTGGTCTGTGCTGCCTATGGCTGGTTTCAGCTGACCATGGCGAATTATATTGAGCATTACGGTTTACTGCGCCAGACTCTCGAGAACGGCCGCTATGAACGCTGCCAGCCGCACCACAGCTGGAATAATAACTTTAAAGCATCGAACTTACTGACATTGCATTTGCAGCGTCATTCCGATCACCACGCCCATCCTACCCGAGCTTATCAGCTATTACGGGACTTTGCCGATGCGCCGGCTTTGCCTCAGGGGTATCCTGCAATGATGGGACTAGCGCTCTGCCCGCCTGCGTGGCGAGCAGTCATGGATAAACGCGTGGTCGCCTGGGCCAAGGGTGATTTGCATAAAGTAAATATGGATCCAGCCCAGCGTGAAAAGCTATTTGCCAAGTGGGGGCGCCCCCTTCAAACAACACACTAAGGAGAACAAAATGGCCCAGTACCAATGCCCTGATTGTGGTTACATTTATGATGAGGCGATAGGCTGTGAACGAGAAGGCTATCCAGCCGGTACCGTCTGGCAGGATATCCCAGAAGACTTTCCCTGCCCGGACTGTTTTGTTCGGGAAAAACCGGATTTCGAGGCACTTTAAGGTGCCTGGTTTTCACCACGATCAACCATCCTGACGAGCGTAAAAAATGAGTACTAGTGAATTTCGAAAATACTGCTGTATTACCTGCGACACTATTTACGATGAAGCCTTGGGAATGCCGGAAGAAGGCTTTCCTCCAGGCACTCGCTGGGAAGATATCCCGGAGGATTGGACCTGTCCGGAATGTTCCGCCTCTAAATCTGATTTTTATCTCATCTAAGGCAAAACGGGATCCGGCACCAGGGGCTGATCC
>JBFHPN010000334.1:0-3695 GCA_041592735.1 Oleiphilaceae bacterium
AGTTTCAATCCACGCCCCTGCGTGAGGGGCGACGTTGGCTAGTGCATTGATTGCGCGAACCATTGAGTTTCAATCCACGCCCCTGCGTGAGGGGCGACTTCACGTCTGTTCAGCTCAGCCAACAAACTACACAGTTTCAATCCACGCCCCTGCGTGAGGGGCGACTTGGGCTAAGTGCGCAGCAACTGGCGAACAAGGCGTTTCAATCCACGCCCCTGCGTGAGGGGCGACTGCTTGGCCTAGACGCCAGAAGCGAAAAGGGACCAGCACTATCAATTCGCTAACATGCTGCAAATTGACCTTTATGAATCCTAATACAATCAACATTGAAATCAAAGTTTCTTGTTCTGAGTGAGATTGCAAGATTCGCTAACATACCAGCTTTTTAAAGAGCACTTAGGGTTAGCACACGCTAAACCATTAGCACATCCTTGAAGATATCCGGTGCTCGTTTTGCACCATGATGCTCAACCCGGTTGCGCCAGTTTTTACCCAGTTTATAGAATCTTAAGCTGTCAACCGTGTGATCATACGCGCTAAACAATTTATGCTGCAACTGTACCCATTGGTCTGGCGATACCTCACACTCGAATACTGAATATTGCACACGAATACCATAGTCGAGACAGATTTTAGAAATATGACGTAAGCGTTTTTCACCTCCACCATCTTCGAAACTCACATCATAGGTAATTAATACCATCATATTTATTTCCTCTAATTATTCCTCTTTGACTAGCGACTAACAAAAGGCGGATATTGTTCAAGGTCTCCTCGCAAATGCGCGGCAAGTAATTGCGCCTGAACATGTGGCAATAATCCGATAGGCACTTTTTCTTTTAAAAAAGGGTGCATAATTTCTTCCTGTTTTTTTTCCTGATAAGCGACCAATATTGCTTTTCTGGTTTCGTCATTCATCTGAACCGCATTTGAACTTTCAGTCTTAAAACCTTTTAAGCTGACTTGCTTTCTGTTGATCAGTGATAGAACCAGTCGATCCACCCAGAATGCGCGAAATTCTTCCAGTACATCCTGCGCCAAGCTATCCCGACCTGGTCGGTCTGCATGGAGAAAGCCGACTTGCGGATCAAGCCCTACTGCTTGCAATGCCGCTGAAATATCCTGCCCCAGCAAGCTGTATAGAAATGACAGCATAGCATTCACTTCATCTTTGGGTGGCCTTCTGCTTCTGCCCTTGAACTCAAACACTGGATTACGAATCAGATCGCCAAAAACGGAAAAATAAACGGCAGCGGCCTCTCCTTCTGTTCCGCGTAAACTGTCAATTTGCTTGCAATTTCTAGCCTGCTCAAGACTTCGCTTTAGTCTGCCGACGGCAACTTTCAGGCTATTTGTCGATTCGTAGTTGCGCAGTTGCCTTTGCAGAACAGCCCTGCTACTAACTATTTTGGCTGCAATTATATTTCTCGCTATCTCTTCCGGTGCTTGCTCTGCACGACGGTATTGCGCCTTTCTTAGTAACACATTGCCACTTTGACGACCTTGCATACGCCCGAGAAAACGGCCGTACTCGGTAAAGAAAGACAGGCCGATATTATTCTCTGCACAAAAACCAATCAGAAACGGTGACACCAAAACATTCCCGAAACAGAATATACTGGATATAGAATGCACCGGAATCTGCATAAGCTTTTCCCGCTCACATTCTATGACCAAGGTTTCCCGTTCTTTATGCAGATAGGTCTTCTGCCGGGTGATATACAGGCTATTCTGCAGTTTCTTCATCACCTTCCTCAAATAACGACATGATATAGTTCCGACTAAGATCTTTAGCTGTCCAGCGGGGGTTGCAAAGATCAATCAAGGAACATGACTGGCAGTGTTTTCCGTAAACAGCTTTAGGAATTGCCAGTGAATCAAACAACTCTGCAACCTGTTTGATTACCGCCAGAGTTTGCTCACGTAAGGTGTCATCAAACATAACCCGTTCACGCCGCCTTGAACGCCAATACCAAAGCGCACCTTCATTAATTCGGGTTTGCCGCATTTCTTCCAGGCAAAGTGCTTGGGCACAAAGCTGTATCCGGTCCCAATTATCTGTTTTGGTTTTGCCTTTTTTATATTCAACGGGCGTGAGTTGCTTTGAGACCAGATCCACTTCCAATAAGTCAAGAATTCCGACCAGACGTAATTGCGGTGCATTGACATGCACGCTGCGTTCATAACGTATGCCTTTACGGGTTTCTGGCAGGCCTTCATCGACACGCTCATGCAAAATATTGCCTTTCGCCGTATGCCAGTTATCGGCCCAAGCTTGTTCATTGTGTATCAAGGCGCACTGGCGCGGGCAAAAGGCATAGTGCTGCAGTGCAGATAAGGGAATGGGTTTCAGATCCTCCACACTGATTCCTTGTGAAATCAAGCCGCGTAGGCGATGACTTCTACTTCCGAATTAGATTGCGCAGCTTGCTCTGCGAGTTTCATGACCTGGGTACTAACCACATCGGATAGATAGTACTCTCCGCAGTTCCGGCAAATTTCAGCAGGAACATTTTTGATCAGGATGGTTGACTCACCTCTGGTTAAGCTGACGGTGGTCAAACCATGAGCCGTTTCGCCCATTTTACAGATTACACATTTCATAACGGCCTCCTGGTTTTAAAATCTTCGCGCCAAAGTTCCAGAGTCGGGACATACGCTGTAATGATATAGCAAGCATAGTCTTCTTGATTTTGTGCCACAACCACATGTAGGGGCAACATTGTTTGCTTTATGTTGACCCATGCCAGAATAAGGCGACTCGGATAAGGTTTGTCATCTGGATACTCAGCAACTATCTCATAATTCCCAAGCGCACTTTTTACATTTTCCGTGTCAATTCCTCTAGCGAACATGCGCTGTAAGGCATGACCGCTAAAGGTTACTGTTATGCATTTCATTTTTTACATCCTTGTAAAAGATAATCGACCTTACTTTTTAAAAGGTTAGAAGCCTGCGATTTCTTCCGGTTTCAGATCTTCAAAGTTGTTAAGCACGTAACTACCATCTGGCTTAACGTCTAACGTTCGATGGACTTTGGCTGAAGAATACTGGCCTGATTTAGAATTGTGCTGCCACCAAATAACTTTTTCCACTACCATGCTGCCTTCTGGCCTTGCCGAAGAGGCATCACCTTCAAACAGTTTAGGTAGCAACTTCTTGATAGCTGCCGCATCTTCATCGGAAAAGCCTGTGCGCTCAGCTAACTGAGGCGTCATTGCGCCATAGGCGACATAGACAGCTGAATCTACACGGTGTTTCATACCCATTGTATCTGCTGCTCGTTTAGATCCATCTCCTTCACCGCTCACACTTTTAGTAATTTGTGTACTCGTAATTGACACAGGTTCGATGGTAAATGCAGACTGAATTGTCACCGGCCCACGAATAGGAATAGAGACGCCTTCACTACCCGTTGATTTACTGTAAGCGAATACCTGTCCAAATGCTCTTACATCAAACCATTTTTCACAGACCTTCTTCGTAGCTTCTGCAATTGAGGTTTTCTTCGTATTGAACGTATCTTTGCCTACACCATATTCATCGGACTCCGCTCTTACTCGCAAACTAGGCATGCCATCGGTTTTACGTTCATCCGACTGAACAAAAATGCTGTAACCTTCGTCCTGCAAACGATCACGAACTTTTCGTTTCAAACAAACATCTGTCACTTCCCCATGCCCATCATAATCCTG
>JBFHPN010000335.1:0-3691 GCA_041592735.1 Oleiphilaceae bacterium
ACGAATGATGTTATTTCAGGGCAAAACGACAGGCTCAACGAATGATGTTATTTCAGGGCAAAACGACAGGCTCAACGAACGGTGTTATTTCAGGGCAAAACGACAGGCTCAACGAACGATGTTATTTTAGGGCAAAACGACAGGCTCAAGGCAAACAGGGCAACGAGCGCTATATTTATGAATTTTTAGCTTCAAGTGAGTCGTCAAAAGAACGTAAATGGGGGCAGATCTATGCGCCTGCCCAGTTGACTAAAAAGCCGGATCGTTTTCAGATCAGGATTGAAGGTCTCTGACTTTTGCCTGGGTTTTAGCCTCTTCGGTGTCAAAGTATTTGTCGAGCAAGTAATGTGTTTGTCGTTCAATATCTTCTTTGCTTAAACCAGCAGAAATAAGCTGTTTTCTTTCCTGCTGATAGAGAACATATTGTTGATCAAAGGTCTGTTGTTGCTTTCTGAAGTCCAAGGCCTCTTGAATTGCGTTATCAGACAGACCTTTTTCTTTTAAGGTGTTTGCCACTTCGCTATCGCGCAGGTCGCTGAGAAGAATCTGGTTTATTTCCTGTGTGGTTTGCATATCTTCATGCAGTTGATTTTCTGTTTGACGAATCAATTCGGGTAATTGATCCCGCTGAGCCTGAAGCGCGAGCTGCATTTGTTCAGGCGAGAGATTCGGGTCATTCTGAATTCTAATACTCGCGATGGTAAAATCCTCATAGGCTTCTTCCAGACCAAAAAAAGCTTCAACCTGGTTCTCTGGCATATGTTGACGTCTAAGTTCCCTTAGCTCTTTTATGCCCTCTTCCATCATTTGAAGTTGATATTCTATTGTTTGTTGGTCATGAGGTAGCATTGGTCTGGTCATCAGACTAATAGCGGCTTCTTTGTACGCCAGATAATTATCCAGCATGGATTGAACTTGCAGAAAGTTCTCAGGCGGCAGAGATTCACTGGCAACCCGCAGCATTTCGTCCAATGCCCGTTCTGGTGAAACTTCAGCGGTTGCACTTAAAAAATAATCAAAAAAATCTTTTACGGCGATATCCACTACTAGCTGGCCATCTTCGCCGACTTTTAATTGGCCATCGATATCCGTGCCTTCAAGCGTTGGACTAAAAGGGTTTTCAAGTCTTTTTGGTGTGATGTTGGGGTAGGAGACCGGTTCGTTTTGTGTTTCTGTCAGCACTCTGCGAGCGGATGCGGCGATTAGCTCAGACGTACTTATTTGTTGGGCAGGCTGATCTTTAACAATATTTGTCGTTTCTGAGTGAGACCCTAATTCATTGTCAATTGAGGTCGTTTGAAGAGTCGTGAATAAAAAGATCCCGAGGCCGCATAATACGCTACTCAGTATGATGATTTTTTTTGGATCTGCTTTTTTTATTCTTTTCATTGTTAGATGCCTGTTATTACCAGATATTGCCGAATTTAGGTGGTTCCGATGATTGGGACGGGCCTTGTTGTTTAACAAGTGCCCGTCAGGAGGCTAGTTATACACCAGCATTTTTCAGGCGGTTAGCCTGGCTGCGATAGAGCGTGATAGGCTCTTGGAAGATATGATGTATACCAAACAAATGGTTAACGGCATCGCCATGATTGAGTAAGTAGTTGACGCTGATGACTTTACCCATTTTCTGAGAGCAGGATGCCACTAAGCCATCGTTATCTTCACCAGGCTTAAAAGCCTTGGATGTGATAGTGAAGAACACATCGAGAGGATCAAGCGCGTTGGTCCACATGGTCTTACCGCCCCAAGAATACATTTTAACGTTATTGCCACTGATGCTGATGTTTTCTGAAGAATTACCACAGTAGGTTTTGTTAACCCCTTTCCAGCCCAGTGCATTATTCAGTGCAATCGTTCCTGAAGTTGTCAGGGTTCTGAGTGCTTCAACACCTTGTTGAGGATTGTTGCTGTCAGTCAGCTCATTAATGATGCTGCCTACAGCATTGGCAATCGCGTTAGCGCCACCTTCAACCCATGATCCTGGTGGAATAATGCCACGAATAACATCCGCTACTTTGGAGCCGTAGTTCACACCGTTAATGGAGGTGATGGAGGCTATTTTGTGAGGGATGATAGACGCTGCAACACGAGATGTTGGTGCACCCTGGCTATGCGCCATGATGTTCACTTTGGACACAGGCAAACCTGAAATATAGCTTGCTAACTGTTGACCACGTTGCTCACTTGAATTCACAAATGAAACACTGGTGGTATACACTTTTGCACCACTTCGTTCCAGGTTATAGGGAACTTTATGAAAGTAATTGATTAGTCCGCCAATGGTATCGAATCCTGCGACACCATGAACCAGTACGATAGGGTACTTGGTTTGGGTGTAACTGGCGGATGCCAAAGGTGAAATAAAAGCAACAGACGTGCACAGAAGTGCGAGTAAGATTTTACGCAAGGGAGTTCTCCTGGTTTTATATTTATATTCGAGAAAGTCATTGTCGATTTGCTTAAAGCAGCTTTGCTGCCCTTACTTCAAAGCAAGCCAGAAGTTTAGTGAGATGCGTTTTTACTGGCACCCCCCCATTTGGGGAGCACCCACAATAATGTGAAATGCGTCACTTATGCTGAGTTTTTAGCCAAGTGCTTATTTCAATGTGTCAAAGCCAGCATATTAAATGTTTGCCGGCTGGAACAGGTTTTGGGCATTTAAGGGTTGGGTTTCGTTTAAATAGCGGGGTTCGAAACGCAGTTCAATACAGGTTCCCTTATATCCTTCCGGAGCGCTTTTTACGCTTAATTCACCATTTAAATGCCGGCTTCGCTCTTTAATTATGGCTAGGCCATAATGATTCAGCTTCTCTGGGTGGCTGGATAGCCCGACCCCGTCATCCTGGATGGTCAGCTGTATGTGTTTGTCAGGTAATTCATTCAGGGTAATCTGCAAATGAGTGCCTTTAGAGTGATTGACGGCATTTTGGCTGGCTTCGCGTAATATCTGCAGTAAATGAATTTCTTCGCTGGGATTAAGTGGCACGTTATGTAATTGATAATTGAACTGAATCTGCATATCGGTACGGGCTTGTAATAATTTAATGGACTGCTCTGCCGCGCCCAGAAACCCGCTGTCGTCAATTTGTAAGCGAAACGTTGTAAGTAATTCGCGCAAATGGCGGTAGGCAGAAGAGAGCCCCTCGCTCAATTCATCGATAATCGGCTGTTGCAGTTCGTACTTTTTCAGGTCGTGAGATTTTTGCAAGCGGGTGACCTGAATCTTTAAATAGGATAGCGACTGCGCGAGGGAGTCATGCAGTTCCCGCGCCATAACAGTTCGTTCGCTAAGCATGGCAAGGCGGCGTTCCTGCTGCTTGGTTTCCTGTAAATATAGAGCGATAGCCAGCTGATCAGCGCTTGATTGCACTAACTTCTGCTGCCAATGCACGAGCATTTTTCCGGGGGCCTGTCTGACCGTGATCACACCATATTGTTTATTCAAATGCGTCACCGGGTACTTGTAGACAAACCCGCCTTTAGTGATGCTATTAAAGGGGCCGTCGCCTTTGCAGTTGTCGCAATGCCCTTTTTCACAGATCGGTTTATTCTGGTTGGCGGCATCCATATGTAAATAGGGGCGCTCCCCTTTGTCGGTGAATAAACATAGCTCCACATCCTTGATCATCATAAGTTCAGAGAGTTTACGAATGATTTCATTGTAATTAAGTTCTTTATCATGCTCTTC
>JBFHPN010000336.1:0-3687 GCA_041592735.1 Oleiphilaceae bacterium
ACATCGTTTCTTATTTACGCGAATTTCACCCTTACGGATCAAACTATAAACTTTGGACTTAGGTATTCCTTTTAAAAAGGATATAAGAAAATTATCGACCCGTTGAAACTGATTCTTTTCGGTAATCGTAACAAATTGAACCTTGGGCTTAAGTCCGTCTTCATTATTTTGGGCTTTACTTGCCTGCTGGTTAGCGGCGCGCTTTCCGGAAATTACTTGTGTCTTAGACATACTTTTCCAATTCGTGCAATGATAACCTGCACATTGTTTTGATTTATTTGCTGAAACCCACATTTACTGTTATATTTCAACGTCGTTCAAATCGAATAATATTCTGCTCTTACAATTCGGTGTCTGGTTTCTCGATTATAAAGAAACATCAACACAGAGAAGAACGTATCGACATTTGGAACACTGTGATTTTACGCGAACTACAAGGCGACATTTAAATGCATTGCCTTGTTATTGTTACAGATAATCAGAATTTAGGGTATTTAGACATTTAAGAAAAAATGTATATTACTACAAAATTGCAGCGCTTAGTAACCAAGCCTGCACAACATTGGAACAAGATTAAAAAATTTATGTCAAAACAGTTCTGGACATAACGATTGAAATAAAAACAGCCTGTTTTACATACAAACTTGGTTTTCCGGATAAAAAACCGGAAATTAATAACTAAATGCGATGTTACGCATAAAGCGAATAGATTCCCGCCTGATCCGCAAGCACAATGGTTTAATAATACCTTGTCTTGAGAGAAGGCCTTCTTAGCGATTAATGGCAACCCGGGCAAAAGCTTGCGGCAATAAGACCTGATCAGTTAAGAACGAAATAAATAACGAGTTAACTGCGAGTTTATCATTGATAAACAGACACTTACCGAACACCAAATAAGTACTACTGCGCCTGAATTCCATTTTAGTGTGCGTGTATTGACTTATTTCCTATCATTTATTTCACCTCCTATTCCTTATGCGTTGTCATCACGAAATGGATATAACGCATGAAAAGAATGCTAATCAACGCAACTCATAGTGAAGAATTACGAGTTGCCCTGGTAGACGGCCAGAAACTTTATGACCTTGATATCGAGGCCAGCTCAAGAGAACAAAAGAAAGCCAATATTTACAAAGGAAAAATCACCAGAATTGAACCAAGTCTGGAAGCAGCTTTTGTCGATTTTGGTGCCGACCGTCATGGCTTTCTGCCATTAAAAGAGATTTCCAAAGAATATTTCGATCCTGCTGCCGGTAAAGGCCGCGTCAATATCAAACAGGCGCTGAGAGAAGGCCAGGAAGTTATTATCCAGGTTGATAAGGAAGAGCGTGGCAACAAAGGTGCTGCACTGACCACATTTATCAGCCTTGCTGGTCGATATCTGGTACTGATGCCTAATAATGCCCGTGCAGGTGGCATCTCCAGACGCATTGAAGGTGAAGAACGCAGCCAGCTGAAAGAAGCCATGTCGGGCTTAAAAACACCTAAAAACATGGGCGTCATTGTCCGCACTGCAGGTATTGGTCGTTCCACCGAAGATCTTCAATGGGATCTCGACTATTTATTGCAATTCTGGGAATCGATTACTGAAGCGGCTGATACCCGGGCAGCGCCTTTCCTGATCTATCAGGAAAGCAATGTCATCATCCGGGCAATCCGCGATTATCTACGCCAGGATATAGGTGAAGTACTGGTTGATGCCCAGCCAGTGTTCGAGGAAGTATTGGGCTTTGTGCGCGCAGTGATGCCAGCCTATGAAAGCAAGATTAAACTCTATCAGGATGACACGCCTTTATTCAGCCGATACCAAATAGAAGCGCAAATTGAAACGGCGTTCCAGCGTGAGGTCAAATTACCCTCTGGCGGCTCAATAGTAATTGACCCAACAGAAGCGCTGGTCTCAATCGACATAAACTCAGCGCGTGCGACCAAAGGTTCCGACATCGAAGACACCGCCCTGCAAACCAATCTTGAAGCTGCTGAAGAAATTGCCAGACAGTTAAGATTACGTGATATGGGTGGCCTCGTGGTGATCGATTTTATCGATATGAGTCTGCCAAAAAATCAGCGTGATGTTGAAAACCGGATTCGTAAAGCACTGGAACTTGACCGTGCACGTGTTCAGGTTGGCAAAATTTCACGCTTTGGTCTGCTGGAAATGTCGCGACAACGCTTAAGACCCTCTCTGAGTGAAACCCGTTCAGAAGTCTGTCCACGCTGCTCTGGCCAGGGCACCATTCGTGACATTGAATCTCTGGCGCTCTCTATCATGCGCTTGATCTATGAAGAAGCATCCAAAGAAAAAACCGCTGAAGTACAAGCTATATTACCAGTACCGGTTGCTACCTTCCTGCTCAATGAAAAACGCTCCCAGATTATTGAAATTGAAAAGCGACAGTCTGTCAGAGTCATCATCATTCCTAACTCGTTGATGGATACGCCGCACTACGAACTTAAACGTTTAAGAGACGACGAACTCATTGGTGAAGAACAAAGCAGTTACACCATAAAAGCTGAAGCAGCCGAAGAAATAACGCATCCGGCCGCCCATGTCAGAGAGTTTGTCCGCGAGGAAGCTGCCGTTAAAGCCGTCATGCATGCAACTCCTGCTCCTCAAGCTGCTGCTACAGCAGAAGCGCCAGTCCAGACTTCTACAGTTGAAGAAAAAGGTCTGATGAAACGCCTGAAATCAAAATTAGCAGCGATGTTCAGCAGCGAAGAAAAAGCAGCCGATATCGCAAAAGAAACAACAGCACGCACCCAGAACAGAAGCGTTCAGGCGAATCCTCGTTTTGCAAACAACAGCAATCGCCCCAATAATCGACACGCTAATCGAAACAATCAGCGCGGAAACCGTTCGTCTGGACCAGCATCAAGCAATGCATCCAGCCATGTTTCAAATACGCGTGACGCTCAGGATGGCAATCAATCAAACCGCCCTAAACGTTTTGACAATCGAAATGAGCAACGCAACGATAACAGGAACGATAGCCGACAAGAATCCCGCAATGATCGTCAGGATTCTCGCAACGAGCATAAGCAAAATTCTGATAACCGGAATAATCGTTCCCAAACCAATAACAGACCCAATCAACAGGACTCTTCAAGCACGCCTGCTGATCAACAAAACAGAAGACGTAATCGCAATAGTTCAAAACCTGCCCGCAAGTTTGAAGAAAAACAGAAACCCAAGGCAGTTGAGGATTCGAATAAGCCGTCCATAGAAGAAAACACATCTTCTGAAACAAACGTAACTGCCGCAGTGTCTAACGCAAATGCTACAGCGTCTAACGCCAATGCCAGCACTAACAGCCATGCAACAGATACTCAACAGATCACTAAAAATGTAAGCCCTTCCGCACCTGAAAAAACTGAGAGCACACCAAAATCCTCAGATTCAGCACAGGTGTCTGAAGATCAGTCGCATTCATTTGCAAGCCTGGAACTTAATATTGATAAGGAAAACAACAAGGAATTAACTGAAGCGTTAACAGCTAAATTAGCTGAAGCCTTGTCTGAAGCAAGCACAGATGAAAAAGCAAAAGAAGCTGACACTATAAAATCTGAGGCGCTAACAACTTCTCAGGAGGCAGCTAAACCGCAGAATAACGCAGCGGAAGACGCTACCGAAAAAGCCTCTGCAGAGGAATCAAAAACTGAACAAGACTCAGTTTCAGATGCCAGCGA
>JBFHPN010000337.1:0-3664 GCA_041592735.1 Oleiphilaceae bacterium
ATGGATATGCAAATGCCCGTCATGAACGGAGTCGATGCCACAAAATTGATTCGTGACACCGGTTTTTCGAAACCCATCATTGCATTTACGGCTAATGTGATGAAAGAAGAAGTTGCGCGCTATGCAGAGATTGGCTGTGACAGCTGCCTGAGCAAACCGATCGAAAAAGAAAAGTTCTATCAGACCCTTGATAGTTACCTGGGAACTGGCGAAACCCTATCGCTGGAACCCAACGCTAAAGTGGCATTTGTTCCATCTCATAACACAGACGCCAATCCACCTTTACACGGCAGAGTCCTGTTAGCCGAAGATAACCCGGATAACCAGAAACTGATCAAGATGCATCTTGAACGCTATGGCCTTGACGTGTGTGTGGCTGAAAATGGTGAACAGGCGGTGCAAACAACACTGGAAGAGGATATCGATCTTATTCTCATGGATATGCAAATGCCCATCATGAACGGCCTTGAAGCTACTGAACTTCTCAGGCAAACCGGTTTTACCGGCCCCGTGTATGCCTTGACGGCATCAACAGATTCTGCCGATATTCAAAAAGCGCTGGAAGCGGGGTGTGACGGTTCTTTACCAAAGCCTATTGATCAGGCAGCTATGTATCGGACGCTGGCAAGCCATCTTAGTCCACAAAGCACCCTGCCCGCCTCAATGTCTGCAGATGAAGAGATGCAAACCCTGATTTCTCAGTTTAAAGCGGGCTTACCCGGTTATCTGGCTGGCTTGCAAAAAGCAGAACAGGCAAACGATCTGCGCACTCTTCAAGATCTGGCGCATCAATTAAAAGGGAGCGCCGCCAGTTTCGGTTTTCCTGAGCTGACTGAACAGGCAAAAATCTTAGAGGGCTGCCTTAAAGCAGAGCAAAGCTATACTCAAGCCTTAACTGCCCTGACTCAGAAACTTCAGGAAACCATAAGCACATCTGATTTGGAAGAGGGTTCTCATGATAACGCGTAATCCCCTGTTGCAAACCATTTGTCGGTTTATGTTTTGTTACCTGGTACTAGTGAGTGGCTGGGCAATCGCTGAGGATAAGCTGGAAGCGGAGACGTTTTCCAACCGGATCATACTGAATGATGAACATTCGGAGTATCCATTGGGTTTGCAACTCGCCATTTTTGAAGACCCAAGCAAAACCCTGACATTTGAAGATATCCGCACCCCGGGGCTTGCCAGTCAGTTTACGCCGAGCACCTCCATCGCACCGGGCTTTGGATTTAACCCCTCTGCGTTTTGGGTGAAAGTTGAACTAGACAGACAAACAACGAAAGAAAGTGTCTGGCTGCTTGAATTTGCTTATGCCCCTATGCAATGGATTGATGTTTACCTGGTATCCGAAACTGGCAACATAACACACCAGCAAGGGGGAAGTGCCGTAGCCTTTCAGCAACGCCCTTTCCCAAACCATAAGCATGTTTTCAAACTTGATCTGCCAGCAGATAGTGTGACTCAGCTATACCTGCGCGTTGATGGAGAAAGCAGTAAAAATATTCCCTTACGCTTATATCGAGCAGAACAGTTTGTGCTCGCCAGTGGTCTAGAATTGGCTATGTTAAGCATCTATGCCGGAATTATTATTGCCTTATTCTGTTATAACCTGTTTGTGTACCACACCATCCGTGAACCAGCCTACTTATACTATGTTTTATTTTTAGCTGCCTTTTTATTAATGGCCCTCAGCCTTAATGGTCTTACCCAGCCTTTATTTCAATTAAAAAATCCGATGCTGGAAATTAAATTGATTCCTTTCAGTATTGGTATCGGCGGCATCTTTGGCGGCCTGTTTACCATGCATTTTTTACACAGCAAAACCACCTTACCCAAATCTCACTGGGTGTTACGCTTTATCATTCTATGGGGTGCCGTGTCTTGTGTGATTGCCTGGTTCATGAGCTATCGAGTTGCCATTATAACCAGTGCAACCTTAGGCCTGTTCTTTTCGTCGGCTGTTTTCATTGTTGCCTGTGTTGCGGTTTACCTTGGCAACCGCCCCGCTCGCTATTATCTGCTCGCCTGGTGTTTATTGTTGCTGGGCATGAGCCTTTATACACTGCGTTCTTTTGGTTTACTTCCTACCAATGTGATCACTGAATATTCGTTTGTATGGGGCTCAGCCGCAGAAGCTATTTTACTTTCGGTAGCCCTGGCCGCCCGAATGCGGGAAATGAAAGAAGAAAAGGAAGCCACACAGCAACAGGCTCTTGATGAACAGCTAAAAGCGCATGATGAGCTGATGCTGTTATCGCGTCAGCTCGAAGCCAGTAACTATAGCCTGGAACAGCGGGTTCAAGACCGAACGGTCGACCTCGAACACACCGTTGCTGAATTGCGCGACGCTAAAGAAACCATCTCTCGTTTTTTGGCAAATATGAGCCATGAAATACGCACGCCACTCACCGCTATTATCGGCTACAGCGAATCCTTAAGAGATGCACCGTTAACACCAGAAGAAGCCTCCGATGCTATCAATACCGTCGTGCGTAGCAGCCAGCATCTGTTGCGCATCATTAATGACATACTGGATTTTTCTAAAATAGAAGCAAACAAACTGGAAATAGAACGTATCCAAACCGATATGTTTTTACTGATGATGGAGATTGAGTCCTATTTCGGCATGATGGCTCAAAACAAAGGAATTTTATTTAAAGTGGACTACCGGTTCCCCTTACCCAGAATCATTCATACCGACCCCACCCGCTTGAAGCAGGTATTGCTGAACCTGTGCAGTAATGCCTTAAAGTTTACGGAGCAAGGCAATGTGGTTATCACAACCCACTATCAGACAGATACCAATTGCTTATATTTTGCCGTCTCGGATACCGGCATCGGTATGACGGCTGAGCAAGCCGAGAAAGTTTTTCAGCCCTTTACCCAGGCCGATACCTCAACCACCCGAAATTATGGCGGCACGGGGCTGGGCTTAACCATTTCCAAACAACTTGCTGAGCTCATGGGTGGCAGCCTGACGCTGGATAGCCAGCCCGGCCAGGGCAGCTGTTTTACTTTATCGATAGACTGTGGAGATCTGCAACACACCGACTGGGTACAGACGAATCAAGAAGCCCATTCATCACATCCTCAGGTGACAGACAACCAGCCGATTCCTGAACTCAAGGGCCATATTCTTTATGCAGAGGATGGTCAGGATAATCAGCGACTGGTGAAGCTCTTACTAAAACATACAGGCGTCAGCTTAACAATCGTGGAGAATGGCAAACTGGCACTGGAGTATATCCAGGATCATCAGGATGTTGATCTGATTCTGATGGATATTCAAATGCCTGTCATGAATGGAATTGATGCCACGCTCGCCATTCGGGAAACCGGTTTCAGCAAACCCATCATTGCCTTCACCGCAAATGTCATGAAAGAAGAGGTCAGCCGCTATCAACAGATAGGTTGTGATGCCTGCCTGAGCAAGCCTGTGCAGAAAACCCTGTTTTATCAGACGCTCAATGACTACTTGGGCACAGGTAACACCATTTCTCACCAGAAAGCAGTCTCCAACATGGGCACTGGCAAACATCGTAATAACACAGAAAAGCATCTTAAGGGAACGGTTCTGCTGGCCGAAGATAACAAAGATAATCAACGGCTCATTTCAATGCAACTTGGCCGGTTTGGTATACAGGTTCTGCAAGCCGAAAATGGA
>JBFHPN010000338.1:0-3663 GCA_041592735.1 Oleiphilaceae bacterium
AGCATGGCCTGATTATTCGGGAACAAAATAAGCATCGGACTTCCTTATCTGGTAAAAACCAAGCGTGAGGATTAATCGAGTTTTCACTTAGTAACGTATTCATATAAAGTAGCAAGGTTTTAGATAATCAGCCAGCTTGATCGGTATCTATGCAGGGTCAGGATTGTTGAATTCATCAAGCTGGTTTGTTCCATAAATTGAAAGGAAATCTAGTATGTCACCATTAATTCGTTCAAGTCTTTTGGCTGTTAGCATGGTCAGCTCGGCATTCATTTTGTCTGCATGTTCTGGAAGCAGGCCACAAACCCTGGGGGTTAATGAAGGTCATTTATCCCCCTGCCCGTCGTCACCGAATTGTGTGAGTAGCCGCACCAGCAACACCGATCACGCAATCGCACCCATTAGTTTTAAACAGGCTATCCCCTTAGCTGATGCCATGCAGGCCTTAAAACAAGCCTTGTTATCGCTGCCACGCACTGAAATTATTAATGAAACACCAACCTACCTCTATGCAGAAGCAACGACTAAAATTATGCGTTTCGTGGATGATGTCGAATTTCTGTTTGAGGATAAAGCCATGATCACTGAAGTACATGTTCGCTCAGCTTCACGCTTGGGTTATCGGGACTTTGGTGTGAACCGGGAACGTATTGAACTGATTCGAGCCAAACTGATAGACATGGGTATCGGCCGACGCTAAATACTGTCAGCACGTCTAAATAGAATAAGCCGGTCTTCTCTCAGGTTCGTCAGGACCTGAGAAGCACTTTTTGCGGGATAAAACGAAGCAAACTGGGTAACACGAAAAGTGTCACAAAAGCAGAGATCAGCATTGTGCTACTGACCAATAAGCCCAGATTAAAGATGGGTTTGAATTCAGAAATAAGCAAAACTGAAAACCCTGCAGCAATCGTAAACGCACTGGTCAAAATCGGAAAGCAAACCTCAGACATGGCAAATTTAATTGCGGTTTTTGTCGAGTTTGTGTCGACTGTTGTCTTATCCGCAGCGGCCCTTAATTGACGCGCTTGCCGCAAATAAGCTTCCACAATATGAATCGAATAATCAATACCAATACCAAAAGCAATTCCGCAGACCAGGCTGGTGCCGATATCTAAAGGAATCGCAAATACGCCCATCAATCCAAACATCATCATTAACGAAACACTTAAGGGAAAAATAACAATTAACCCCGTCTTGCCTGATCGATATATCAAACTCGTCAGCAACACTAAACCAATCACCGATAACACAATGCTATTGAGCTGACCAAACACTATTTCCTGGGCCGCCACGACATTCAAATAACCATAGCCGGCATAGTTCACTTTAACTCCCGGAGGCGGATTGGCACTAATCTGCTGAAGATCATCAATCAGGCTTTTCAGCTCCGCCGAACCATCGGTATTGGACATTATCACCAAACGGGTCTGTTGATACTGGCCGGTTTCCAGCACCGTTTCGAGATCACGGGAAGCCCCGCCTTCAAGTAAAAACAGATATTGTGCAATCAAATCTGATTCCAATTCCGAAGCCGATTGCACAGGGTTATCCGGAAACATCACCTGATGCATTCGCTTAAGGAAACTCGCTATCGAAACTGTATAGCCGACATTCGCATGAGCCTGTGCCGCTTGATCAAGCTGCTCGATAAACGCCAGGGTGTCGCGGTGCAACACACCATTTTGCTGATCCGAACTGATCCATATACTGACTGGCACCGTCCCGCCGAAAAGGGCATTAATTTGCTGGTCATCCATACGTACTTTTGTATCAGCATCAAATGATTTCAGGTTTTGCTGATCTACATAAAATTGCTGTGCACCGAATAAGGCGACTAACAGCAGCATTATCACAATCACCATCGCACGCAGATCACTCTGTTTTTTCGCCCAGCGTTCTACATTAAGAAACAGCCCGATATTCTTCGCTTCTGCTTTTGGATGAAACTTAGTAACAGCCATCAATGCCGGCAACACCGTAACCGAAATAACAAAGGCGATTAACGTACTGAGCCCGACCATAATGCCGAACTCCTGTATATTAATAATATCGGTCAGCGATAGAGAGAAAAAACCGAGTGATGTGGTCACGGAGGTCAGCAACATGGCACGGAATAACGTCGACACACGCTGCACAATCGCTGATTTTAAGGAGACTGCTTGATCATCCTGTGATTTGGACAGCAAGTGAATGGCATCCGTCACGCCTATGGTAATAATAAATATAGGCAGAATTGTGGTGACAATATTCAGGCTAATCCCTGCAAGGGTCATGAACCCCATCGACAAAGCGATGCTAATGATTGAAACACTGAGCGCCAGAATCGGTGCCCAAACATTTCGATACAAGCCAAATAATAACAATGCGATGACAAGAATAATGAGGGGGAAATAACGCTCATTATCTTGCTCCATAATGCGGGATATTTCGACGTTCACCACCGGTGTGCCAGAAAAATACACATCAAAGCCTTGGGCCTTTGCGAGAGGTGTCACTGCCTGCTCCAGCTTGTGGTAAATTGCCTCGGTACTGGCACTATCATCGGGATCAACAGTTAACTCTAATTGAACTGAGAGTGCACTGCCGCTTGCATCAATAAGCGATTTAACCAGCAACGGATTCGCCAACACGCCTTTACCCTTCCCGTTTTTCCAGTCATCAAGCAAGGCATCATGAAAATTAGGTGCGACAACAATATCATCGCCCGTATCGACAATATCATCGGTATTTAACAGGGATTTAACAGAGCGTATCGGAAAAATAAACTGCCCTAAAGATTGCTCAAGCTGACGACGTTCAAGCGCATTCTCTTTGTTCAGCAAATCTGAATTATAGGTTTCGATTAACTGTTTTTTAATAGCGAGACGTTCATCAGAATCTGCCTGAAGAAAGCTATGCCTTATCTCGATATCTGGCAGCAATTCGATCAAATCAATGTCACTGATTACTCCGTGCAGTTCTGTTAGTAATTCCAGCCCTTGCCGGGTAAACACATCCCCCTGCTGGCTGGCAAATACCAGCACGATAGTTTCTTTGGAACGACTGAAAACATGACTAAGCGCGTCTTCTTTGATCCGTTCAGGATGTGCCCGATCCATAAAGTAGGGCGTGGTATTTTTCTGTACATGCAAGGCGAGGCCAATACTGATCGCGAGTAACACCGCAGCCAGCAAAATACATAACCAGGGCTTATTGACAATGTGCTGCACCAGGCGCGGTGCGTTCATCAAGCTCAACATACAGCCTGCGCCTCACGCTGCAAATTCTGCGGATTGAGTTGATCTAGCAACACCAGTGATGAAAAGACATTCCCCAAGAGCATATCCGTTTTGCATTTTATACTTGAATGAGAAGGTGCCAGGCGATTCACCTGTTGTAATCCTTTGACGAACAGAGGGTCAAATAAACCGGATTGTTTGATATGCGAATAATTTAAATAATGTTTCCATATACGCCTGCCCTCTTTGTCTTTAGAGAAATCATCCCAGGAATAACCTGAATGGTACGCTTGTTTATGCCGGTAATGCATATGAGCGGGCAAGCTGTCCTTAAAGCTCTCATGCAATATATGTTTTTCTTGTAAGCGCTTCATATCCATTAAGTATTCTGGTGGCAAACTTTGCGCGAAAGACACCACATCATTATCCAAAAAAGGTACTC
>JBFHPN010000339.1:0-3656 GCA_041592735.1 Oleiphilaceae bacterium
GATCATTGCACTATACGCCACTCCTGGTATCACATTTTAATACCCGCGGTCACGCAGGTTTTTTATCCGCCTGGCCATAGCCCAGGCAGGCCAATGTTCAACATTCAGCCGAAGGTATTACATAGCAAGCCTTTGCGGGTCAGCACACACAACCTTTTCCGTTTCAATTTTACGCAGCGGATTTTGCTGACATAGTGCAGCTTCCAACACAACGACGAATACGTCAAAGGAGATAATCATGCGTAAATTAAGCTTAGTAACCACCCTGTTAACCAGTTCTTTATTCTTTAGCACAGGCGTCAATGCCGAAGGCAGCCTTCAGCATTTTGGTGAAAGTGCGCAGCATTTAAAGAATAGTGCACAGCATACTGCGGGTTCGATGGGGCATTCCCTGGTCGGCAGCAGCAAACTGGTATCAGGCGTCATCGCCGTACCCTTTAAAATTATTGGAAAAACCGCAACCGCAAGTGATGCAGTCGGAAACCTATTATGGGAGAACGCAAGCGGTAAGCAGGCACTTGAGATATCAGAGAAAACCGTCACGGCGGGGCCTGCTCCCACGGTAGCGATTAATTTATAAGCACCCTTCTTTTCATTTAAACAAACAACCTGCATAAGCAAACGAGGCAATAACATGAGATTCACACGATTAGCCATCCTGATATTCGCAATGATGACACTGGTTTATTGCCCTGCTTTTGCAGGCAGTGCGCAGGGTAGTCTGCCCCGAAACTTTTCATTTGAAGATGCAGCCGGTTTTGCCAGGCAGGTTGAAAATTATGCTGCCAGGCAGGGGGCACATGTTTTTATTCTTGCCCGGCCAGGCATGCCGAAAGGGCAACTACCCAAAGGCATTCAGTTCACCCATGTCGGCCTTGCCGTATATTCTCAAATCCAAACCGAGACTGGTGAGATGCTAAAAGGTTATGCGGTTTATAATTTATATCAGGATCCCGATGATTTATCTGTAAGCAGACTGGTAACAGATTACCCGGTGGATTTTTATAGTGCAGCCGCCGAACTTCGTACAGGCATAATTATTCCAACACCTAAATTACAACAAAAATTATTAGATGAAATCAGCCGAAATACTCATGTCCGGTTGCACAATCCAAGTTACTCGATGATTGCCAACCCCTATTCCAGCACCTTCCAGAATTGTACAGAACATCTGCTTGACCTGCTGTTTGCGGCACTTTATGCCACGGAGTCTCCTGCACAAATTAAGGCCAATCAGCTCGCCTATTTCAAGGCACATCGGCTTGAAGTGTCCGCGTTTACCCGTCTGCTGGCACCCTTATTTACAAGCGATATTCGTATGCAGGATCAGGGAACAAGCATTCAATTAGCCACCTTCACCACAATTGCAAACTTTATGACGCAATACGGGCTGGCCGACCATATCACCGTGCTGGATCAAGCGGCTCTTTTACCAAAAGGTTAACATCCGGCAGTTCGTGAATCTCGATAAATACACATAAACGAATTACTATAGCCTACTTTTCTTATGTCCAGGATCACTTATGGCTCAGACTAGCGCCATCATCAAAGCACTTAAAAAAACGCTTAAAATCCATGGTAAACGCTATGCCGATGTTGCACAGGCCCTCAATCTGAGTGAAGCCAGTGTCAAGCGGCTGTTTTCTGATGAACAACTCTCGCTTAAACGACTGGATCAGATTTGTAATTTTCTGGGTATCGAAATTAGTGATTTATTAGCCAGCATGCGCGACGAGCAGCAAATTCAAAGCCTCACAGAGGAACAGGAACATCAGTTAGTGGCAGATATCCCACTGTTATTAGTCGCAAACAGCGTGTTAAATCAATGGAGTTTTAAAGACATCCTGCGCATTTATGACTTCTCCGAAACGGAATTGATCCAATTAATGGCCAAACTGGATCGCATGAAACTGATTCAACTGCTACCGCAAAACCGGGTCAAGGTTCTGGTCGACCGAAAATTCAGCTGGCGCCGAAATGGTCCAATCCAACAATTTTTCGAAACACAGGTTATGCAAGAATTTTTTAACAGCCGCTTTACGGCTCCCGGTGAAAAACGACTATTTCTGGTCGGTATGCTCTCCCGGGCATCCAATGAAACATTTCAGCGCAAGCTGGATAAACTCTCTGAAGACTTTCACGACCTGCACAGCCAGGATGAAAAACTATCCAATGCACAACGCTTCGGCACCAGCGCCATTCTCGCCATGCGGCTTTGGGAGCCCAGCGTATTTGAAAACAAACGCCGGAAGAAAGATGAACGGTCTTTCTAAGCAAAGACGCTTGATATTGACACCAAAGATTGGCTAAAAATTGAGACCATTGTTTGTGATGAGTAGACGGCCTTGTTGAGTAGCGACGGTTAGGGTCTGCTCATACGTGTGAGTTCAACCGATCGACGCAACACACTGGTTAAATCGTTCTGCTGGAGTTTCATACTCCAATGTTTTTCTCGGCCTTTCATTTAACTGACGAGCTACGGCACTTAATTTCGCTTGGGAATGAACTGATAAATCCGTTCCCTTAGGAAAATACTGCCTTAGTAGCCGATTTGTATTTTCATTTGAGCCGCGTTGCCACGGAGCATGAGGGTCACAAAAATATACATCAATATCAGTCGCTACAGTAAATTCCTTATGCGCACTCATTTCACTACCTCTATCCCAAGTTAATGACTTGTAAAGCTCTACTGGCAGTTTGCGTGCCTGCTTGATTAACTCGGGAATCACGTCACTTGTTTTACTGCTTGCCACTTTGGCTAGCATGACATAACGCGTATGACGCTCAACTAGCGTAGCGATGTACGTATTATTCGATCCTTTTATGAGATCGCCTTCCCAGTGCCCGGGAATAGCTCTATCTTCTACTTCAGGCGGTCTAGCCCTAATAGGAACAGCATCAACTATTTTTCCTAAGCCTTTACCTTTTAAACTCGCGTGGCGTGACTTTCGAACGGCACGCTCAGTCCTCAAGCACTTTTGTAGCTCTTTCTTTAGTGCCCCTCGGCTTTGAACGAAAAGGGTTTTATAAATTGTTTCGTGAGATACATGCATATCAGAGTTGCCAGGATAGATCCGCTTGAGCCATCCAGATATCTGTTGTGGAGACCAAGAGCGTTTAAGTTTTAACGCTATTATTGCACACAACTTCCTCGATCCAGCTAGCTTACAAAGCTTGGGTCGCTTAGCTTTTTCCCATGCCTCTTTATCTGCTTTGTTTGCTCTGTATTTGTTTAATCCGCCGTTACGGTTTATCTCTCGGCTTACGGTTGATGGCGACCTATCTAACCTCCTTGCTATTTCCCGCATCGATAGCTTTTCAGCCAAGCCACGAGATATTTCTTCTCGTTCACTTAACGAAAGGCAAGAAGGATTGCGTATTGGATCGGCTGGCCTATACCCACCTGTTGCATAAATCGTTTTCATTATCGATGAGTGGTAACGGTCAAATAACCGACCTATATCATGCAAAGAATATCCTTGCTTGTATCTATCCCAAATTAGCTTTTTTTGTTCTGAGGAATAATAAATTCGAGTTCTGTATGCCATAACACTGTACCTCTTAATTGAGTATAGTGTTGCGCTGATCATTTGAACTCACAGGACAAAGCAGCAGAAGATCACAACCGATATTTAGGTCTGCTTTGGCGTATGAGC
>JBFHPN010000340.1:0-3642 GCA_041592735.1 Oleiphilaceae bacterium
AAATCACCACCTGCTTTGCTGGTTGGCTTTTTAACCGGCGTTTCTTTACGAGCAACCGGCGCAGCTTTTTGAGTAGTGGTCTGCGCGGCTATTTGCCTCTGAGTCACTTCGGGGAAGTCTGTTTTACACTCGCCACGAGAGGGATCCATACGGCAACGAATCTTCCAGAATAACTTTAACGCTACCTGGCTATTTACGTTATCTTCTGAAAGTTCAGTTCTTACGCGTTTACTGAAGTGATCAATATCGTCTTTTACAAACTGGTTAACATCGATCCAGTAATGATCGGGAATTTCTTCTTCTGCATCTTTGACCATTTTGTTCATTTCGGTCATGCGATTGAGCATATAGCTGCGCATTTTGTCGCCAGTCCCCTCGGGGAACTCATCGCGCTTGGCGATGGTTTGTAGCATACCGTAATACAAACGGTAATTAATGATGCCGCCTTTATCTGCCAGCCCTTCATATAACTCAAAGGTGTTATAGGCCAAGGCTGGCATAATCAGAATATCCAGATTACCTTTATTGAACTTTTCTGCAAAATTGGAGAGCTTGACAGGAACCGGCACCGAACCTGCCAAATCACTGAATTTGCGCATTTGCGGATCATCATTCAGGATGGCAATGGTTTTTCCCTTGAATTTTTCGATGGTATTGATGGATCGATCTTTCACAAACGCATACATCGAGCCGACCGGGAAAGTGGTAAATACCTCGTAGTCACCATCGACCATCAGGTTACCCGCAAGCGAACGTGCAAAGGTAGCAATTGCCAGTTCAAGCCCCTTATCAGAATTGATGGCTCCAATGGCGTCCATGGTGCCGGCAAATTTTATGAACTGTCGAGATAAAATACTGGTCAGTACCGCCGCTTCACAGCGACCTTTCTTGAAGTCTTCAACTGCCTGGGTTTCTTCGGTATAGGCAACAAAGCGGATGTTCAGGCCCCATGCCTGAGCCTTCGGGATAATATCCGAATAAAAGGTCATCACCGGGCCATTTCGGCCAACCGGATCCCAGACACAAAAGGTTTTATCCTCAAGACCAAAGGCAGTATTGCTTACCAGCGTAAACAGGATAATCTGTAAATAGCGTCGAAAATGCGGGGACATATATTGGAAATCCTTCTCAGCAAGTAATAATGCAGAACCGTTTAAAAAATAAAACGTTATTTTGATAGTTTTCTAAACAGGATCAGCATTTTAGCAAAGAAAAGGCCCCGGATTGTTGACAGGGTTCAAGTTAAATCAAACCATTCAGGCAACTTTAAACGAAATACCCGCGCCTGAAGTCATCAATAGCCTGATCAATCTGTTCACGAGTATTCATCACAAAGGGGCCATATTGCTCTATAGGCTCTTGCAAAGGTCTGCCACTTAGCACCAGGAACTCCGCTCCTTTTTTATCCGCTTGCAGATTAAGTAGCTCTGCCGGGGTGAAAACCCCCATCTGTCCGGCGAGTAATAGTTCATCCGAAACCACTCGCCCTTTCACCACATAAACCAGTGCCGGAAACGCAGGATTGAAACGCAAGCTCAGTTTTTCAGAAGCCTTCAAGTGCACATCAACAAACACGGGTTTGGTAGACATCTCCGGTAATACGCCTCTCATAATCTGCTGATCTGGCAAGATTAATTCACCCGCAATCAAGGCAATCTGACCACCTCCGGGCAAGGTGTAACGCGGTATGTCTGTTGAACGAATATCGCGATAGGCTGCTGGCTTCATTTTCTCGTTAGCCGGTAAATTGAGCCATAACTGAAAGCCATGCAACAGGCCACTCTCCTGTTCAGGCATTTCTGAGTGCAAAATCCCCCGGCCTGCCGTCATCCACTGCACATCGCCTGGCCCGATGACCCCTTCATTGCCAAGATGATCGCGATGTCGCATCTTGCCGGCTTTCATGTAGGTGATCGTTTCCATTCCACGATGCGGGTGTTCGGGAAAGCCACCTATATAATCGGCGGCTTCATCTGAGTGAATTTCATCAATCATCAGAAAAGGGTCCATCAAGGCATTCAGCCTGGCACCGGCAATACGCTTGATACGCACACCGTCACCATCTTGGGAAGGGCGAGCCTGAATGATCTCTTTCAAGCTTCTGATTTCAGATTCCAGGTGATTCATGCTGATCACACCTCCAGAAAATGTTGTTCAGGCCCCAACGGGACGATACCACTGGGATTAATCTGTTTATGGCTTCCGTAATAGTGTTGTTTGATATGCTCAAAATTCACCGTTTCACTGACACCTTCAATTTGATACAGCTCTTTCAGATAGCGACTCAACGCAGGGTAATCAACAAGTCGCTTTTTATTACATTTGAAATGCCCGACATACACCGCATCGAAGCGAATCAGGGTAGTAAATAAACGCCAGTCGGCTTCGGTAAGTTGCGTTCCGGTTAAATAACGCTGGGTTGATAAGCGTGATTCAAGCCAATCCAGCGCATCAAAGAGCTCATAAAAGGCATCTTCATAGGCGGTTTGGGTGGTGGCAAATCCCGCCCGGTAAACACCATTATTAATCGCGTGATAAATTCGTTCATTCAGCTTATCAATTTCTTCTCTCAAGGACGATGGATAAAAATCCAGCGTATTTCCTGTCAATCCGTTAAAGGCCGAGTTAAACAGACGAATAATCTCAGCCGATTCGTTATTCACAATAGTCTGGTGTGTGTTATCCCATAAAACAGGCACGGTTACCCTGCCTTCATAGCCTGGATCTGCTTTCAGGTAAAGCTCATATAAATAGGACAAGTTGTAGGGATTGTCGTCTAACTCCCATCCGTTCTCAAGCATCACAGGCTTAACGATGGTTACACCAATAAGGGGTGCAAGCCCTTTTAAACGCCTAAAAATAAGTGTTCGATGCGCCCAGGGACACGCAAGGGATACATATAAATGATATCGCCCTGATTCAGCGGAAAATTTGGCAGAGGAATCAGCACTGATCTGATGCCTGAAACGGCTTTCCTGGCGACGAAATTCACCCCCCGTTTCTTTGGTTTCATACCATTTATCTACCCATTTGCCATTTTGCAGCAGACCCATGTTAGATTCCTCTTATATAAATTGATGAAGGTTGATGCTTAGCCTCAAGCACCCAATAGCGCATCGACTTGTGCTTTTGCGTCCGAAATAACCTTTTCTGTGGCTCCTTTGGAGCCGGCCGCATCGATAATGTGAACCTCTTTAACACCAATAAAGCCGAGTACCGTTTTGATATACGGGCTCACGTGATCCATCGGGCTGCCAATCGGGGTGCCGCCAGACGCAATCACCACATACGCTGTATTGACGCCAGATAAACCCACAGGACCCTGCTCGGTATACCGAAAAGTTTGTCCGGCACGCGCGATATAATCTATCCATTGTTTGAAGACCACCGGCACGCCAAAATTGTAAACCGGCAAACCAATGACCAAAGTCTGAGCCGACTTTAATTCCTCGATCAGATGGGTCGACAAAGTTTCATGCATTTTCAAAGACGCTCGATCCAGCTCTCGGGATGCATGCAGATCAATCAAATCTTCGGCATTTATTTGGGGTAATAACTCTTTAGCCAGATCCCGTCTTAAAATGGAAATCTCGGGCGTCAACGCAGATAACTTATCCACGATGTATCGGGAAATGGCTCGTG
>JBFHPN010000341.1:0-3631 GCA_041592735.1 Oleiphilaceae bacterium
TATATAATTGGCGTCATATTGCCACGGTCTCTTCAGAGAGTGAGTTGTATAGCCTGTTGAGTGACCATAATCATGAGCCCATCGCGTTCGATCTGGACTCGTATAAGTTACTCAGCAAAGCGATTCCCAATCCGAGTACGGGTGTTAAGATTATACCTTTGAATATTTCTTCGGCAGACACTTGAGATAGCCTCTGGAAAGCCGATCAGTGAGACCAAAAAGCGATACTATCGTTAGCAAGGAGAGCAATGGATGCGTTTTTTTCAATTAAAATGTTTAGGCGATCAAAGCAAGTTAGCAGAGCATGTCTGTATCAGTAAACGCCCTAAGGGGATGGGGCTGAAATCTACCTTACTGGGTAAGGCTGAGTCGGTGTCTGCATATTTCCCGGATAACGCCGAGGTACATTTACAAGAAGCTGAACCTGGGCGCGTGCTCACGGATTGTTTATCGAATACCTTATGGTGCTTTATTGCTAACCGAAGAACCCGCGAGCTCGTCGAGCAGGTTTGTGGCCGTGAAGGGGTCGAATACCTGCCGTTTACGCTGTTTGATTCATCCGGTAAGGTGCTCAGTGACGACTATTATTTTATTCATCCTCTCAAGTCCTGTGAGGCGGTTGACCGCGCAGCCAGTGATATCCGCTATCAACATGATGATCCGAAGGGTGAAATCCTGTCCGTCAGAGAATATATCTTCGATCATCGTCTTGCTCAGAATCTGCCACCTTTATTTCGGGTGCCTGAATACAGTTATGATATTTTTATGAACGAGGTGCTGGCTCGTACCTTGTTTGACGCCAAAATAGCTAATCTGTATCTGCATGAAATTGAGCTTCGATAATTGTTTATCTGTCGCGAGAAGCAAATGAGTTTGGTGAAATCTGGGTGATTCACCAGGCTGGGTAAGTCAGCGCTGGTGAATTGATCAGACCTTACTGAGATGCGTTAACATCGGCACTTGTAAAGCTTGGGTAGCTTGAAGGTTTGCCATTGTTGATATTATTCAGGAAATTACTGTCTTTAATCGGCAGGTTGGCAGAGCCGTAGTCAAAGCTGTTCAATCTTGAACGCATTTGTGCATTCGATAAACCATCACCGACCATCTGATACCAGCTAACGATGGTGGGTGTTATGAACGAACCGTAGGGATTTTCTGCATATTCATTGGTCTTCGCAAAACGGAAGGCATGCGTCGTGATACCATCTTTATGGTAGACAATCTTTAAATGGCCATTTTCAAAGGGCAGCTCCGAAGCGGGTTTCGTGGTTTGGTTGCCGTGTGAGCTATACGTGCCATGCGTAACAACGCCGTTTCTGGTCCATACTGCGGCATGCTCCCAGTCATGCCGATGGCCACCACCGAGATAATCAAATAACTGATCCTTTTCAAAGTACAAGGCGTAGATATGACCACAATACTGGTTGCCGCCAGATATCTTGCAGACGTAACGGTGCATGGTATTGGAGGTGATCATAAAATTACCTGAGCGGCAGTCGCCGGTAATTTTGCCAGATGTTTTCAGGCCCGGATTTTTTTCACCCAGGCGGCTGATGCCCGCGCTCGGCAAACAACCATCGCCATCAAAATCAAACACAGGTTGTTTATTATTAATGATGCCGTTCGGCGGCAATGCCTGGTCCAGTTTGGCAAAATCAGCTGCCAGGAGCAGGGGGGATGTGCATATCAGGCTGCCCGCACTGATACAGGCGGCAAGTTTTAAGGCATTAAACATATTGAACATCCTTTCGTTATTATTTTTAGAGTCAGGTTAAAAGGACGACAACTATAAGAGTGATCTTGTCACAATAGCAAGCCCCCAAATGAGGGGCGGGCCACACTTTAAAGGTATGAAGCTAGCAGCTGCTCATGTCACTATTTAGCGCAAACTAAATTCATCTATTCAGGCTGCTCTGCTAGTATCCTATGTAAGTTCCATTCTTCAATTGCCCTAGAGAACACATGACGCAAGAAACGCCACCCGCTCTTCCAGAAAACAAAGATGCCCGCGAGCGCAGTTTGTCGTTATCGCAAAAAGAAGGTTTTTTTTCGTCGCTAATGACCGGCACCTTTGACCAGTATGTAAATGCGTTTGCGGTATATCTGGGGGCAACTTCGGTACAGATTGGCTGGCTGACGGCCTTGCCTCAGTTACTGGGTGGCTTGTTTCAATTAGTGGCCGTGTGGTTTGGTCAATGGGTGCACCGGCATTGGCTGATCGTGGTGAATGCTGCGATTCAAACCCTGATGCTGGGTGTCTTTGCCTTGTTTGCTGTGCCGAAATTGCTAGATGTGTCGTTTTACTGGCTGGTGGGTGTGCTGAGTGTGTTTATCGTCTGCTCCAATATCATCATGCCCCACTGGCGCGCCTGGATGGGGCAGTTGGTGCCGGATGATATCCGCGGCCAGTTTTTCGGTAAACGCAATCGTATCGCCATGCTGACCTCCTTTCTGAGTTTTCTGATGGGCGGCTTCTTGCTCACCTTTATGGATGAGCAAGGGCTGACCGGTTACGGTTTTGTCTTGTTGTTTCTGGTGGCGATGCTTGGCCGGGGTGTGTCAGCCTATTTGCTGGCCAAAATGCAGGATGATCATACTCAGCCAACGCTCGGTGAACGGCACTCGCTGATGCAGTCGCTGAAACATTTATTCTCTTTATGGGATGATCGGGATTTCCGACGTTTCAGTTTTTTTATGGCCGGCATGAGTTGTTTTGTGTCGCTTTCCGGGCCCTTTTTTGCCGTGTATATGCTGCGTGACTTGGGCTTTACCTACACCCAGTTTACCTTGAGCACCGCCAGTTCGATTTTGTCCCAGTTTTTGATGCTGCCCTTCTGGGGCAGAGTATGTGACCGTAAAGGCAACCGTTATGTGATGGCAGTTGGTGGTTGCGTGATCCCTTTGTTGCCGGCATTGTGGCTGGTGTCAGACAGTTTCACCTACATCATGATTCTGCAGTTTGTCGGGGGGATCGCCTGGAGCGGTTTCACACTTGCCAGCGCGAATTATTTGTATGACCAGAAACCCCGTGATATCCATTTTGCCAGCTACGCAGCGATTCATTCTTCGTTAACGGCGCTAGCCATTTTTGTTGGTGCAGTTAGTGGCGGTTATTTGATTCAGTGGTTACCGGAATCTTTTTCATTTGCGGGTATGTTTGTTCAGATTGAGCGCCCGGTGGCGGTCATTTTCCTGTTATCTACCTTGTTGCGCATTGCCATTGCACTTTGGTATCTCCCTAAGGCACCGGAACTGCGCGTTTCAGAGAGGGGCCGCGTGCGCGACCTGGCTTTTCGAATAGCTCGTTTCACCCCGATGTCTGGCGTAGTCATCGATGTGGTGAACCGGCGCAGACGTAAAACGGATTAATTGCGCGTATTGCCTTTTTCAAATTCAGCGCGGTAGACCCTAAAAGTTGTGACGAGTACCTAAAAAAGCAATCGAGACACTTGTTTTTGTGTGTTTACACTGTAAAGATTGGCGAATAGCTATCTAGTATGGCAGCGTCGTTCAATGAAAAGGCAAGGTGGATGAAAATTGCAATCATCGGAGGTGGGCCAGCAGGGCTATACTTCGCAAACTATTTGAAACAACAATCATCCCGTTTCGATGTCACGGTGTTCGAAGCGCA
>JBFHPN010000342.1:0-3630 GCA_041592735.1 Oleiphilaceae bacterium
AGTCTTCGAGCTGAATAATATCGATTAAATAATCTTCCCAGTCTTTCTCTGGCACCTGTTTTTCAGAGATGGCAAAGGCACTTGCAGTGTGCCCAAGCAGGTGACGGTCCTCTGTATTCTCTGCCAACAGGGGGTGCCATTCAGGCAATGGCAGCCCTTCATAGACACGCTTATAAGAACAAGTTGGCGGTAACCAGGGCAATGCTGCCTGAAATGTTTGCGGGCTCAGATCAAGACATTCCGGCAAGTAGTCAAAGCGTTCATCATATACCTTGCATCGACAAGTGCCTATATCGAGATATTGGCAGCTGATCCGGGTGTAATAGACGATATCTGTTTCATCATCCTGCAGCTTCTGCAAACAACATAAACCACAGCCATCACATAAACTTTCCCACTCAGCCTTGGTCAACTCCTCCAGTGTTTTCGTTTCCCAGAACCGCTTGGCAGTATTTCGCGTTATCTCAGCCATGCAAAGAATCTTTCGGGATATAAACGCTATCACTCAGCGTGGTTTCTGGTGTCGGCGGCATTTGCAAATAAAAGCCTTTTTCGTTTATGCCTTCCAGTACCTTTGATGCCTCTACACGCGCGAGTTTCTTTTCAGGCGTAAGTATTAAATCAAGCACATGAACCGGATGACCAAAAACAGCTAACAAGCCCTCAGGCAGTTCCTGCATGGCTTGCTTTCTTTCAACATACAAATACATTTCTTGTTTTTTGGATGATTTATACACAGAACAAAAACGCTTAAATTGGGAAGTATATTCCGACATTTGTTTAACCTTTTAAAATCTGCAGCAGGCGATCTGCCAGCAATGGAAAACGCCAACCTTGATATTCAACCGGGAACTGTTCATGTTTCTTGCGAACAAAATGAATCACCAGCATTTCTAAAAGTTTCCTGGAGCCTAGCAATTGCACCGGAATACCAGACTGTTTTGACACCTCATTCACAAGTGCTTTTAACTTTTTATAGACACCCATTTCATTAGGTTTTAATGATGCATCAATCAGCGTGAATGGAGCACTATCTGCTTCAAACGCTGCTATCTCTGCTAGAACAGAGGCACCAAAATATTTGATCGATTTACCAGATACCCCCTTAATACGCCGGATTTCGTTTACAGATTCAGGGCGTCTGGTGACTAATTCAATCAAGGTGGCATCATTAAATACCCAAGGTTTAGGTATATCCTCGGAAAATGCCGTTTTATCCCGCCACATGACTAAAGCCTGCAATAATTTCTGGGACACCTCAGGTAATTCCCAGGCAGCTCTCAGTTTTAAATAAGCCAATTCCGGATGATCGTATTGATGATAGGTCTGCTCAATCTGAAATTGGGTTTCTTCGTACATGGCGGCAAGATAGCCATTGTTTTCTAAGGTCAGATTTAAGGCTTCGTATAATTTTAGCAAGTAGATGACATCCAGGGCAGCATAAGCAAGCTGGCTGTCGGTTAACGGCCGTTGCAACCAGTCTGAACGGGTTTCACCTTTATCGAGAGGCACGGACAAGACCTGCATGACCAGGTTCTGATAGCCCATAGACACGGCCAGACCTGCAAATGCAGCCGCAACTTGTGTGTCAAACACACGGTTAATGCGCGCCCCAAGCATGTGAAACAGCAAATCAATATCTTCACCCGGCGCATGCATTATCTTGATTATGTCAGGATTCTCCAAAATCTGAACAAGCCCGGATAAATCCGGCAGTGTTAAGGGGTCCAGCAGGTATACGCCCTGTAAGTCTGCAATTTGAATCAACCCGGGCTTAGCGAACAAAGTATCCGTACGAATGAACTCTGTGTCCAGAGCCAGGTACTGAGCACGTGACCATTGCGCATATAAAGCGGTCAGCTCTTCAGGCTTTGTAATCATGTGATAATCAGACGACGAAATGTTTGGTAGCGTGGCACTCAATTCAATCACCACTTGCCATCGGTTTTCGCCCGGAAAAAGCGTGGCTCAGTGTACCACCGTCTACATAACCCAGAGTGCCACCCAAAGGTATGCCATGCGCAAGACGAGAAATAACAACTCCCTTACCTTTGAAAAGATCAGCGATATAATGCGCCGTGGCCTCACCTTCAACGGTTGGATTGGTAGCGACAATCACTTCTGTACTTTGCAGTGTATCGACCCGATTACATAGCTCGGGCAAGCCAATTTCAACAGGCCCCATTCCATCCAGCGGAGATAAACTGCCTTTCAACACAAAATAACAGCCCTTAAAATGATGAGCCTGCTCAATGGCAATTAAATCCGCTGGCGATTCAACCACACATAAGACCGCTGAATCCCGGGTAGAATCTGCACAGATCCGGCAAACATCGGCTTCGGTCAGGTTACCACATGATGCGCAATGACCAACCTGCTCTATCGCACTATTCAAGGCCCGACACAAACGATTCGCACCCGATCGCTGTCCGTCTAGTAAACTAAGCATCATTCTTTGTGCAGTTTTATGGCCAACACCAGGTAACACCTGCAAGGCTTCAACTAATTCATCGACTACTGGACCAAAGCTCATGTAACTTCCTGGCATTCCGTTAACTTGCTATAAGGGTAAACTAAAAAGGCATTTTGAAACCGGGAGGAAACCCCATACCTTCTGCCAGCCCGGATAGCGAACTTTTGTTCTGCTCTTCCACTTTACGCACAGCATCATTAACCGCTGCAGCCAACAGATCCTCGAGTATTTCCTTATCTTCGGTCATGAGTGAATTATCCAGCTCCACGCGCTTGACGTCATGGCGACCATTCATAACAACTTTAACTAAACCTGCACCGGATTGACCGGTAACTTCTGCGTTTGCCAGGGCTTCCTGCTGTTTTTGCAATTGCTCCTGCATTTTCTGAGCTTGTTTCATTAACTCTGATAAATTTCCGCCAATCATCTTCTTCTCTCATTCTGAATCATAATAAATGTGGAGCCGCAAGTAAGGAAAACCAGTGCTTAGCTCGTCGCTCGCTAGCCTTCAGGCTGAATACTTGAATCAATTAAATTCGCCTGGAAGGTTTCTATAATACAAGAGACATAGGGGTCACTCACGATCATTTCTTTTGCTTTTTGTTTCTTTTCATTCAGGAAACGCTCGCGCATCATCATGGGTGTTTCCTGATCCGGGCTTAAACCCTCAATAATTTCAAGTTGTTCATAGCCAGGATAATAAGCCAGCAAGGCTTCTCTAATGCGTTTTTCATGATTTTCATTGACCAGCCTGAAATGGCCTGCCTCTACATAAAGCTTCAAGCCTTCTGCGGTTTTATCCAGAACGCTATTCAGCAAAAAATTCAAGGTCATCCCGGAAAGACCTAAGTCGTTAACTTCTTGATTCCAGGTTGCCGCTGCGTCATTGGTGACTAAATCCGGCTTTTTTTTTTCACCTGCAGGTAATTCGGGTTGTTCATGCCCTGAATTTTCTAAACCAACAGGCTCATTCGTGGTTTCTTCGATAGCGTCTATTAAAGAAGGGTCATATTGATCAATATCTGCCTGGCCTTCAAGAAACGGTGCGTAGTCGGATGTTTCATCTGAGATGGGGGCAGAAAAACCCTCTTCAGTGACCATTACCTGTGGTTCTGATTCGTCAATCTCAGAGGTAACAGCCGTTAACTGCTCATCCC
>JBFHPN010000343.1:0-3621 GCA_041592735.1 Oleiphilaceae bacterium
ATGGGCTTTACTTCGATACGCCAGATTCATAATTATCCCTTTACCGAGGTGAAACTCGACAAGTCGCTAGTCATGGGTATCGAGGCAGACCAATATGCAGAGCGCTTGTGTGAACAACTTTATGCTATTTCTGAACAATACAAATTAAATATGGTCATAGAAGGTATTGAGACTGAAAGCCAACTGAATTATTTTCGACGTTTTCATAACGTACGTGCACAAGGTTTTTTCTTTACCAAGCCGCTTGCTCTTGAAGATATGCTCGAGTGGCTGGAAGAGAGAGAAAAGAAACAAGTGGTCTAACTGCGACAAGTGTTCAGTATCCATATATTCTTATGGGTCATGGTGCCTTTTCAGCACTAATCTTAAGGTATCGCTTCACTGGTACCTTTAAAATGTTCGCTGGCATATTCCTTAGTGAAATAATCGAGGTGGCTAAGTGGTGCTCTTTGGATTGGCATGGCCACTTTAGCCAGAGACAGGTGCTTGAGCAAGAAGGGCGACGATTCGCCACTGTCGGCAATTAATTGGCCATCGAATACCAGGTTTACCCAGTGCTTGCCGGGGGGGAGTGAACTATTCACCTGCGCTGTTCCTATCGGCAACTGATTGGCACTATAAAGAGAAGCCTGAAGGTAATAACGATTTTCTGAACGAATATCTACTTCTGCCTGGATCAAAAGGGCTCCATCGTCTGTCAGGCGATCACGAAAGTTACCTGTAAGTTGAATGTCGGGTTGCGACAGAATAAACGTCATGGCGTCAGCACTGCGATTTGTGCTGTTGATGATTAATAGTTTATAGACCCCAGCCTTGTAAGGTGTTTGATTTGCGGTATTCAATAGCAGTTGATGTTGATAGATGCCATCTCCATCCTGATCGAGTAATTCAAATGAGGCGAGGCTATCACGCTCGTTATAAATCAGTTGGGCCATAAATCTGCTCGCAACAGATGCGCCTTGTTCATCCTGTAAACGGGCATAGATGGTGACTTGATCCCCTGCCATATAATATTTTTTATCAGTCCAGATCGTTAAAGTTGAGCCATCATCAGGGTTTTCTGTTACGCGTTCGTCAACCTGATAGCGTTGCACAACAGGGTCTTGCTCCGCTTGCTCAAAGGCTCGATTGTATTCCGGATAGCGCTTAAACGCCCGATGATCCTCAAGCAGCGCATGGTGTAACTCGGTTTTAGATTGAATGGCGCGAATCCGCTCAATAGGGCTATAAATAACGGGCTTGTCTTGTGCGTCACCCTGCGTATCTTGCAGGCTTACTTTGCTAAGAGCTGATATACCTGATTCAGCAATGTTTTGCGGGGCGCTCGTAAAGGTCTCTGAAACGGGCGTGTTGGTATCAGGCCCAAAGAGGGAATGTTCATGCGCATAACGGGAACTGTCTGTTTTCGAGATCACCAGCCCTGTCATTGATAAAGTGCTGGCAACCAGAAGCACTAGCGCTGCTTTATACTTTTTTTGCATGATGGTTCCTTATTATTTTTATGTTCTGATGTTGATGTCATGGCCACTGCAGAACAGCAGGCAGTGGCCATGTTTTTAACGATGATACATTTATTGAGCGCTTAGTTTGCGGTACACGCACTCACCCGGCCAGCCATATTACGGCCATTACCACAACTTAAGCCGTTCGGGATGCCGGTATAGTCAGGTGAATTGATCCCGCCATTACGTTGGGCATCATGATCGGTATACACGCTTGCCATATTGTAAGTACGAGGTGTCCCTTTGTTGGCATTGTTACAGGTATAGGTTGGGCTTCCGTAAGCGATACCGAAAAAGGTTTTATAGGTGCTCAGGTCATCCCAAAGATTGCGTTTACCGGAACCGGAGCAGCTCATTTGTGAAGCCAGATTGATATACCCGTCATCTTCGCCATTCAGCATTGCAGAAGACGCGCCTTCCATGCCAGGGAAGCCTTTATAGCCACCCATGGTGTAAAAGGGCACCGCCAGATTCGAGCCTATATAGTTTCTCACCGCATACGAATCATTGGTTTGTAGCCACTGAACGCTGGGGTTGCAGTCTTTCCCTAGAAAAGCCGCATTGATCAGCGAATCCAGCCAGTTGCCGTTACATACACGGTCAGCGCCTTCTGTTCCGGTGAGTGCACCGCCAAGGGTAAAGACCCCTAAAATACCGTTCATGGCAGAACGATAATCCACCGTTTTGCTACCTGTCGCGGTAAATGCCGTGTTGTAATAGGGCGAGCCTGAAATTGCATTGCCTGCAATCCACATCATCTGCTGTGCCCCTTGGCTATGGCTGACGATCCAGAAATTATCGTTGGCTGAACACTGGGTGCCAGGCTGAGGATGATATTTTCCATCGCCGTTGCCCTGTTTGATCGAAATGATCTGGCGGGCGATTTCACCTGCCGTTTCATCACGCCAATAAGGGTAGCCGCTTGCATCGGTTGAGTCATACCCCACCAGTGCGTAGTTATCGCCCGCACTGAGCAGATCATCCATAAAATCACTGCCGCTGTATTCGCTGAAATGAGAGGTACGCCAGGAATCCAGGGCATTATTGCCGACATTACCCTGGGTACCATGGCCATGTACCATGATATAGCAGTTATCCGCCGCCGAGGCTTGTGCCGCGCCAAAGAACAGACCGCCAACAAGCGTAACCGCCGTTAATAGCGAACGAGGCGTTAAACAGGATGGAGTAGAGATAGTTTTTATTTTCATAGTCTTACCTTTATTAGTTTGTTTTATTTTTATTTTGCTAATCAGGTTCCGTGAAGTAGCAGCAGTAACAAGGGCAGTAATGAGATCAGACCCGAATGGCACTAAGTTAAGCGAAACATTCATATATATAGCGTTCGTTGAGCCTGTCGAAACGTTTAAGAAACGAGACTTAGTGGTAACCCCAGCATCCCTTCGACAGGCTCAGGGTGCGGTGTTTTAAGCTAAACTAGTGCCATTCGGGTCTGACCCCATTACATATTCACCTCATTACTATTTTGTGCCACTTCCGGTCTAACAAGCTGGCCTATTTTTCGAGTTTGATCTTGCCGAACAGACCCGCGTGATCGGATGGGTATAAGGCATTGGTATCTGTCATATCCGCATTCGATTGGCCTACACGTTTGATCATGAGTTTCTTAATCTCACGATCTTTAGGGTTGAAAAAGATATGGTCGATTCGTTCATAGAGTTGTGCATCTTCATCCGATACTGCACCATCAAAACAGCAGGTATAACCGTCTCTTGCTTTAGGCTTGGAGAGCCACATATCGGCATATCCTGAATACACAGCTTGTAAATAAGGCGGAACTAAAGGTAGCCCATCAAGACCGGGTACGCCTGAGGTTGAAGTGAATGGCAGGTCATTCGGGCTAGAGTTGAAGTCGCCTAGCAAAATAACGGGTGTGGAGGGGAGGGTCGTTGCCTCAATCACTTGCATTAATTCGTGCATTTGCACTGCCTGCAAACTGATATAAGGCTCGCTGCCACCCGTTTCCAGATGCGTGTTGACGAAGCGGTAATCGTTGCCACGAACATGGATGTCGGCCAGGGTATAGCCGCGGGTAAACTCGATATTGGTGCCGCCAACCGCGGTAATACCATTGACTGTAAAGTTATTCGCATAGGTATTG
>JBFHPN010000344.1:0-3621 GCA_041592735.1 Oleiphilaceae bacterium
AAAGATAAGCCCATGACTTTTCTTACTTCCGCCAAAGTACTTTTAGCCGCATCACGCGCCTGTTCTGCACCTTCTGAAATAATACTGCGCACTAATTCTGGGTTGTCTTCATATTGGCGGGCCCGTTCACGTATCGGACGCTGTTCTTCCAGGACTTTATCGATCAGTGGTTTTTTACAGTCGAGACAGCCGATTCCGGCTGAAGTACAGCCCTGTCGAACCCAGGACTTCACGTCGTCGTCAGAATAGACTTCATGCAAGCCCCAGACCGGGCACTTATCGGGATTTCCCGGATCAGTCAAGCGAACCCGTTGCGGATCAGTACGCATTTTCTGTATTTTGAGGGTCACCGCTTCAGGCTCTTCACGCAAGCCAATGGTATTGTTATAGGATTTGGACATTTTCTGCCCATCTAGCCCCGGCATTTTTGAGGCCGCCGTTAATAAAGGCTGAGGTTCGGGAAGTATTATTTTACCGCCCCCCTCAATGTAACCCATTAGACGCTCCCGATCACCAAGCGAAATATTTTGCTGCTCTTTAATCAGTGCACGTGCAATTTCGAGCGCTTCGTCCTCACCTTGTTCCTGAAATCGCTTCATCAGCGAACGGTAAAGTTTTGCGTTCTTTTTACCCATTTTGAGTATGGCCGCTTCTGCCAATTCTTCGAAACCGACATCTTTACCATACAAGTGATTAAATCGACGCGCTATTTCACGCGTGAGTTCTACGTGAGAGACCTGATCTGCACCAACAGGCACATACCCCGCGCGGTAAACCAGTATGTCAGCACTCTGCAACAAGGGGTAACCCAGAAAACCGTAGGTAGCCAAATCTTTTTCTTTGAGTTTTTCCTGCTGGTCTTTATAAGTGGGCACACGTTCCAGCCAGCCCAGAGGTGTCATCATTGACAGCAACAAATGCAATTCTGCGTGTTCAGGCACCATGGATTGTACAAATATGGTTGCAGAACCCGGATTGACGCCCGCTGCAAGCCAATCGATCACCATATCCCAGACACTCTGTTCAATGATGTGCGGGTCTTCATAATGCGTGGTTAGGGCGTGCCAGTCAGCGACGAAAAAAAAGCACTCGTAATCGTGTTGCAATTGAACCCAGTTTTTCAAAACCCCGTGATAATGACCTAGATGAAGTTTGCCTGTCGGCCTCATCCCTGATAAAACGCGCTGTTGCGATTCAACCGAACTCAAAATTGCCCCCTAAGACATAAACTTGAAAAGAATAACCCGATTAAAAAAACGGGATTATAACAGGTTTTCATAATTAAACAGCTAATCAAAATGCAAGCCGATCCTGTATCTGAGTTGGACCAGCAGGCTTAGCTCGACCTAGCCTGACGCATAGTCACAAATTCTTCTGCCGCCGTTGGATGTATACCGATAGTTTGATCGAAGATCGCCTTGGTAGCGCCTGCTTTTATAGCAACAGCCAGGCCCTGCATGATTTCGCCGGCCTCTGCGCCCACCATGTGCGCGCCAAGCACTTTATCGCTTTGCTTATCGACGATTAACTTCATCAAGCAACGCTCATCACGCCCCGATAAGGTGTGTTTCATGGGTTTAAAATCAGATACATACACAGCAACGTTTTCAAAACGCTCTCGTGCCTGCTCCTCCGTTAAACCAACAGTTGCAATATTTGGCTGGCAGAACACTGCTGTAGGTATATTCGCGTAATCAACAGGCATTGGTTTGTTATCTGCAAACAAATAATTGGCCAGATACATGCCTTCTGCTAACGCTACCGGCGTCAACTGCATCCCACCGGTGACATCTCCCAGCGCAAAAACTGAAGGCTCCGACGTTTGAAAATGCGCATTCACAGCTACCTCACCTTTTTTAGTGAGCGTGACATTGAGATTATCCAGACCTAAATCTTGCAAATGGGGTACACGCCCCGTCGCGAACAAAACTAATCCGCTCTGCATCTCAGCGCCTGTTTCCAGCTTAACCGTTAAGCTCTTTGGGTTGCTGTGTGACGGCTCTATCGCAGACACATTCTCATTGAGAAGAAGATGGATGCCTTTTTTACGTATTTCATTGCTGGCAAATTCACGTACTTCCTGATCGAAACCTTTCAGGATCTGATCGCCTCGATAGATCAGGCTTGTGTTAACACCCAGGCCATTTAGAATACCCGCCATTTCTACCGCTATGTATCCCCCGCCTACAACGACCGCCTCATGCGGTAGCGATTCCAGATAAAATAACTCATTTGAGGTGATGGCATACTCTTTACCGGGAATATCTGGAACAAAAGGCCAGCTACCCGTTGCAATCACAATACGTTCAGCAGTAAAACGCTGGCCATTTACCTGAACACTATGCTTATCAAGAAATCGCGCACGCCCTTCGATAATACTGACACCTGCATTAACCAGTAAGTTCGTATAAATACCGTTCAGGCGTTTGATTTCATTGTTTTTATTTTTTATAAGTTCTGACCAGTCAAATTTTAATTCACCCGAATTGGACCAACCATAACCCGCACCATCTTCGAGATCTTCTGCGACATGGGACGCATAAACCAAAAGTTTTTTAGGCACGCACCCCACATTGACACAGGTGCCCCCCATATAGCGATCTTCTGCGATGGCGACGCGAGCCCCCATGGCTGATGACATTCGAGCCAGGCGAACACCACCGGAACCAGCCCCAATCACAAATAAATCAAAATCAAATGCGGTACTCATGGAATGTGCCTTTTAGCATTTTCTAAACAATTAGTACTTTCTAAACAATTAGTACTTTCTAAACAATTAGTACTTTTTAAACAATAAGGGAGGAACAACGCTAGCTAACGGCAGGGTTTGAATAGAACACTTTCAGTAACATCGCCTAGCTGCACATTACCGACAGTTTCGTACCCCATTTCATTAAAAAAACTAAGATAACGGCTATTACCGGTGTCCAGCGCGATACCTACCGAGCGCGGGTTCTCCCTGCAAATACGTTCTATCGATTGAAGTAATTGTTTGCCATAGCCCATATTTCTGTAGGGGCTATCGACACCCAATAAAGGTAGCTCATGGTAATGACCAGAAGGCAAACAGGCATGAATCTGTTTGTGATAATCAATATAGCGGGAAGTGCAGTCAAAGCCTGCGGTTAATAGCATACGCATGCGCCAGTTAAATTGACTGGATACCGATAAACGCATATCCGGGCTGCCAATCAATGCCACCGCGATTAAGTGGCTGTCGAGCGCTAAGCCAATCACATCTTGCTGATTGGCAAAATGCAGACTGAGCAGTTCACGAATGGTTGCACGTACTCGCTGGTCGTAACCTGGGCGCTTGGCATCAAAAAGATATTTAAAAGTAGGTTCATGCTTATAAGCACGATACAGAATAGCTTTCGCTTCTGTAAAGGCTCCCGCTTCCAAGCGAACAACTCTGGCTTCCGTTTCTTCTGTAATTATGGTCATCTTGTTATCTTTTTGAGTGAAAGTTTATTCATTTATTGTGTTATACATCAATCCACTAAGGGCATTTAAACACGAACATTATCAAGAAGAAAGCGTCAACCTTGCACTCACTAAACCGGGTGCATCGGTTTTCTCCAGAGAAATCTGATCCACACGTACTTTTAAGGTTTTTTGGAG
>JBFHPN010000345.1:0-3603 GCA_041592735.1 Oleiphilaceae bacterium
ATACGACTCAGATTTCAGACGCCTTGCCTCGTCAGGATTTGATATAAAGCCTGTCTCGACCAGAATTGACGGAATATCCGGTGATTTCAGTACCACAAACCCCGCTTGTTGAACCGTTTTTTTATGCAGATGCGCCATAGAACCCATTGAGCGCAACACATGACTACCCACCCCGAGACTAGCCGTCAAGCTGGCGGTCGACGACAGATCCAACAATACACCCGCCAATACATCATCTTTATCTTCCAGGCGCAGGCCTTCAATCCCACCGATCAAGTCTGCACTGTTTTCTTTTTGCGCCAACCATCGAGCCATTTCACTGGAGGCACCGCGTGTAGACAAAGCATACACAGAGGCACCATTAGCCTGCGGCTTGGTAAAGGCATCTGCATGGATAGACACCAGCAAGTCTGCATTATATTTGCGCGCCAGCTTCGTTCTTTCCCGCAATCCCACATAATAGTCACTCTCGCGCGTTAGAACCGCCTTAAACCCTTGCTGAGAATCGATTCTTTTTTTCAAGGCTTTCGCAACAGCCAAAACCACCTGCTTTTCACGCACACCATTAGGCCCGATAGCGCCTGGATCTTCTCCACCATGCCCAGGATCAATAACGACGACAATATCCCGCTTTCCGGCAACCAGGGTTGCGGTATCAATTTTAGTTTCAAGTTTTGAGGCGCTCTGATTTTTCTGCTTTCCCGTGATCAGATCAAATACCAGTCGCTCACTGTATTGTTCATTTGCTTTCAAAGTGAATGATTTGGTCTCGAGCTTTTCTTTCAAGTCCAGCACAATTCTCAGATCATTAGCATTTCTTGGCGCAGAACGCACACTTTTTACCGGGGAATCACCTAACTCAAGCGCCTGAAAAACACCCTTGCCTTTTCGGGCGTTGGCGATATCTATCACCAATCGATCAGGATTTGATAAGGTCAGCACTTTATAATCTGCAGCACCAGATAATTCGAGCACCAGTCGTGTCGACTCAGGAGACTCCCAAATGCGCGCATTGGTAACTTCTGATTGAGACGCGTAGGCATTCAGCACACAGCCAAACACAAGCAAAAACCTGCTAAGCGATGCCAGCCTTTTGAAAACATGAAATGTCATGACTTTTCCTACCCGGTAAACGTGTTACTCAACCTGACCCAATGAATTCCATTCTAAAATGATACATCCCTCAACGTTCATGTTGTTTCCAGCAGCCCTTATCCTAAGGGTCAACCTTAGGCGCCCTTCTGGATAACGGCGCTTATTTCCAGGAAAGAGTGAGTATTTCTACCCCTTCCTTAAGAAATTTATTTTCAATCTCTGCCAGAGTCTTTTCGGGCTCTGAAAACGCAGCACTTGCAATAAGTAACTCAGCATGGCGACCACTACCCTGATAACTCAAACGAACTCGGACATCAGGTTCCGGTAAAATAGCCGCGCCCTTCTCGGGCCACTCCATTAAACAAAACGACGCAGTAACCGCTGAGTCGTTCATCTCAAAATAGTCTCGAATCCCCATAAACTCCAGTTCTTCAGGGTCTCCCAAGCGATACAAATCAAAATGATAGATACTTACTGCATCCAGCTCATAGGGCTCAACCAGCGTAAATGTTGGGCTTTTCACCCTTCCGGTGTAACCGGTAGCCTTCAAGAACCCTCGTGTCAGGGTGGTTTTACCCATTCCCAGATCACCTTCGAGAAAGATCAGCCAAGCCCCCTGGCTTGTGTCACGCACTAAATTCGCCTGCGTTAGCAACGCGAATAAGGCGCTACCCAGCAATTCAGTTTCCCGCTCATCCTTTAACAACAGGGAAATGGAAAATTCACGCTTCTCTGATTTTTTTGTTACCATTCACATCAAGCTCTGAATTGCTCAATCATTAACCTTGCTCACTGTTAACTTTTTTTAAGGTAATTACTTAAAAAAATCGTCTATTTATCTGTAAAGCATAGCAAAACATTTATAAAGATACACCATAATGAACGGAAACCACGCGCAATTTAATGAAGAGACGATTCGTTTACTTGGCTTAAAAATTAAAGCCGAAGCAAAACGTTTGGGTTTTCAACAGATTGGCATCACAGATACAGATTTATCAGAACATATAGATGCCTACCGTAAGTGGCTCGATAATGGTTTTCATGCAAACCTGGACTATATGGAAAAACATGGTAGTAAACGCTGGGAAGCAGAACAACTGATACCCGGCACACTGCGCGTCATTTCCGTCAGAATGGATTATATGAGCGACCCGGCATCGCCAATGGACATGCTTCTGCAATCAGATAAAGCCTATATTTCCAGATATAGCCTTGGTCGCGACTATCACAAACTGATCAGATCACGCCTGAAAAAATTAATTACCTTCATTCAAGAAACGGCGCTCGGTTATGAGTTCCGGGCATTTGTTGATAGCGCCCCCATTCTGGAACGGGCTTTTGCGCAAAAAGCCGGTCTTGGCTGGTTTGGTAAAAATACCATGATTATTAATCGACAAGCCGGTTCCTGGTTTTTTCTGGGAGAAATATTTACGGATTTACCACTTCAACTGGATGAACCCTATACCAATGAACATTGTGGCCGATGCACAGCCTGCCTGGACATATGCCCCACACAAGCCTTTTCGGGCCCTTACAGCCTAGATAGCAGGCGTTGCATTTCATATCTCACCATCGAACTCAAAGGCAGCATACCGGAAGAACTAAGAGGGAAAATGGGCAATCGAATTTTCGGGTGTGACGATTGCCAGCTGGTTTGCCCCTGGAACCGTTTCAGCAAACCTTCATCAGAAACCGATTTTACGCCCAGACATGCGCTGAACGATTCAAGACTTCTTGAATTATTCGAGTGGGATGAGCACACGTTTTTGGAAAAAACCGAGGGATCTGCAATACGTCGCGCCGGCTATGAATCCTGGCTGAGAAATATTGCAGTGGCTCTGGGCAATGCGAAAACCAGCAAAGAGATCATTCAAGCATTGAAAAACAAACTGCCCCACCCTTCAAGTATAGTCCGGGAGCATGTTGAGTGGGCACTTGCTCAGCACGGCATTAATCATTCAGCGTAACAGGCGTTTCAAAGCCTCTTGGTTTGATTGCCAGCACCGAGCACTGTACTTGTTCAAGAATGGCTTCAGCCGTATTGCCAATAAATAAACCAGGTATTCCTGTTCTGGCAACTGTTCCCATGACAATCAAATCCACATCATACTTCGTGACCATCAAAGGAATTTCTTTTTCAGGCAAGCCTTTCACCAGGTGCGCAATGGGCTGGATATAATCCAACGCGTCTTCCCCAATCAGGGTTTTTAATTGTTTGCACAAGGCATTCAGTTTGTCGGAATACTCAGCTTGTGTTTCCTGAACATAATTATGGATCTTCTCTTCGGAAGCGTGAGCAAAAGTACCATATCGCAGGAAGTTTTCCCCAAACGCATCCCAGACGCTGCCAATGTGCAATTCTGATGATTCAGACAAAGCAAAGACAGATGCATACTCAAGAACCAGGGTATTCAGTTGATCCTGGACACGATACTCACTGTCTTCCTTGAAACTTTCATCCATAACGTCCACTGTCGCAAGAATATTCAAACAGGGCTCAATATGACC
>JBFHPN010000346.1:0-3589 GCA_041592735.1 Oleiphilaceae bacterium
CAATCTGCTGCTCGCTTATCCAGGTTTTACCCAGATCAGTTGAGCGTAGCAGGCGCACATCAACCCCCTTGCCATTAAAGCGCTTCCAGACAATAAACACTTCATCCTTATGCACCAGAACCTGAGGGCGCGATGCCGAAGGTCTGGCGTCTACCGTCATCACTTTCAGTCGCGCTTGTTTTTGCAGATCATACTGCCCGTAAACCAGACCCTTGTGCTGCTTCCCCTGAGTGAACCAGACCATGTGTGCTCGCTTTTGTGCATCGAATGACAGGTCGGGCCCTTGATGCGGGCAACCCTCCAGATACCAGTCATCCAAGGTTGCTTGAAGGGGCTCAACCGGGTCCGCAGTCTGATCGCCTTTGAATGCTTCGATATTCATGAGCGCGATGGCATGATCGCGGATATTCCCGGGAAAAACATGCCGCCAAAGTAATGCAATGTTGCCTTGCCCATCGCTAGCCGAGGCAATACGGCAACATTCACAGCTGTGCTCGACCCATTTCTTCTCCTGATGAAAACTGGCACCTTGATCATCCGAATAACTGACATAAATCGCAGCCCCCGGATAATCCTGTTCTGCTGCCAACGCACGCTCCTTATCGCGCTTATCTATCCAGAATAGATAGACACGTCCGGCATCGTCGAGCGCCAGGGTGTCAAAACGGTGGCCAATTAACTGTTTGTCGGTGTTGATGGTCAGCGGTTCATCAAACTGCTCACCGCCATTAACAGAACGAGCGAAACGCACATCACCGGTATAACGACCCGGGGTTTTATGCGTCCAGCTCACATAAACATGCTTGCCATTCAGGGCGATCTTGGGTCGATTTTCACCATCATCATAAATAGCCTCGGGGCGAGTATTCACTGCCAAGGGTGTTGTATAGCTTTGACCCAAATCGTCAGATTTAGTCAGGTAAACATGTCCATTCTGGGAAAACACCACATAGGCTGTTCCCTTGTCATCCAGGGCGATCGACGGGGTTCGTCCACAATGCACCGAAGGCAGTGCACCCTCTGCCTGACACGAAGCCACCAGGCTTTGCGTTTTGGCCGCATGGCTTTTGCCAGCGTGGCCATTAGTACCCATCTCAGCCTGCACTGCAGCGGATAAATGCCCCATCAAGCCCAGTACTAGACATCCTCTCAGCAAAGACTTAAGAATCACTTTTAAGGGTCTATGCACATGCGTCAAACAAATCATCATCCTGTTTTTCCTATCAATCTGCGGCGTCGATCCGAAGTGTTCACCTTAGATCAAAGCCAATTCGCGTGATTAGAATTTATAGTCGATACCGGCATAGAACTGGCGTGGTCCACCAGGTGTATATTTTTCCTTGCCATAACTGTAACTGGCATTCTCGGCATAAATCTTATCCGTCAGATTGTTGATTTTTGCATTGATCGAAAAGTGCTTATTCACTTCATAGAGGGCTTTGAAATGCGTCAGGGTGTAGCCATCGTAAGTACGGGTATTATTATCATCCAACCAGTATTTACCGACATGTTCCAGCTCATAGGAAAGACTCAGACCAGGTGTTTTTTCAGGCGTGAAGATTAATCGTAAATTGGCAATATCATTGGGCGCCTCTGCCTGTTCGTTGTTGCCATAAACCTCATCATCAACAAATTCATGTTCCGAATAGGAATAAGCCAGCTGAGCCGCGATATCTGTAGTGAACTGTTCAAATAGCGAGACTTCAAGGCCTTTATGCTGAGTCTTTCCGCCGTTAACGTAATAGCGATCACCACTGGTATTTTCCCGACTTACGATGGTGTCATCCAGCGTCATATAATAGATCGCAAGATCCAGCCGCCGGCTTCCAGAAGACCACTTATAGCCCAGCTCGAAAGTGTCCGATACTTCCGGGTCCAGATCGAAATCAATATTATTGGTTTTCAGCGAATATAGACGTGTTGCCTGGGGGATACGGAAACCGTTGGCATAACGGGCATACAGATTCTGCTGTTCATCCAGGCGATAAGTTAAACTGAGCTTTGGGCTCCAATGGTCAAAGGAAGGGTCCTTATCACTGGCCACACGGGCATACCCGGATGAAGCATACTGTCCATCACTAAGATTATTGGTGTAATCAAACTGGCTGTGATCATAACGCAGCCCGGCCACCAGGGTGAGCTGTTCACTCAAGTAAAAAGCGGCGCTGCTATAAGGTGCGACAGCCAGATAATTTACCTCGTAATCATAGATATCGCCTTCAGGCACGGAAGAACCAAAGCCACTCGGCACATAATCAAATAACTGAGAATAGAGCGTGGATGCTGAGGTATATTCCAGATCAGTTCCCAGAATCCAGCGCCAACCCTGCTGCTCTATCGTCGTTTTAAATAGCAGGCCAGCGGAATGGGTTTTGCTATCATTCTGCGGTAAGTTCCGCTCCCAGGTGGCAACATAACGATTCCGATTGGCACGCAGGTAGGCAATGGTCGATAAGGCCGTCTGCTCATTTAGATAATGAGTCCATTCCGTGCTTAAGCGGGCAAAGTCAAATTTGCGCTGTATCGGCAGGCCGGAATCAATCGCCGATTGAATATCCCCAGCCGATTCAGTGTTGTTATGCAGCTCATCCAGCCCAATCAAACTGCCTGCCATATCGGCTTCGGTGGTATTCATGACAAACACCGTTTTGAAGCTGTTTTGATCATCAGGTGAAATAAAATGTGTGACGTTGGCTTCGCTGCGCTTTGAACGGGTATGTTCTCGCCAGCCATCGCTGCCGCTTTGCACAACATCAAAGCCAATAGCGGATTCTTGCTTAAGCGACTCACTCCCGGATAAGCGCAGTTTATAAAAGCCATCACTACCTAGATCGGTGGCCACGCGATAGCCCTTTCCCAGGCTCGGATCTTTAGACAATACGTTTATGGTGCCAGCCACGGCATCTGAACCGTACAGCGCGGTACCGGCACCTTTCAATACTTCTGCTGAACCGGCTGAACTGAAATTGGTGTAGGCAAGGCCATTATGGTTGAAAAATCCCGAAGACTGCACCGGCACACCGTCTTGTAAAAACAAATAATAAGGGCCGGTGTTAGACGGCATGCGAATGCTGGTTGTATGACCCAGGGTAGAACCTGTCTGGCTAACGCGCACACCAGCCACTGAATTGAATAGGTCTTTCTGGTAATGCGGCTGATCACGCCTGACTGACTTGTCATTAATAACACCAATACTGGCAGGCACATCCAGAGTAAGCTCCTGATCACGATTCGCGGTTACGCTGATGGCGTCTAAGGTTGATACCGCAGTATCAGACGATTGCGCCGTTGACGATGTTGCCTGAAGACAACATAAACTCAAGAGATAGATTAAAGGCGTATTACTTCTCACAACCACATCCTTATAAACATAATATAATCATACTGTTAAGTGACTATATCAAACACAGAGGAAGGCGGAAGTGACAAATTGTCGCAGCCAGAAATGGTTAGATCTGCTTGGTTTATGAAAGAAAGGACATAAAAACTAAGGAAAATGAGAAAGCAAAACAAAGCGCTTTACTTTCTTCAGGAATACCTGGATGTTAATTCACCTTCGGTGGCACCACCCGTGGGTGCCATTCCCACC
>JBFHPN010000347.1:0-3577 GCA_041592735.1 Oleiphilaceae bacterium
GAACGTAAATTTTATGTTCCCTGAGCTTGTCGAAGGGCCTCACTGCTTATTTGTTCGCCCTTTAAAGTCTGGTTTACCTTTTATCAATTAAACGTTTCGACAGGCTCAACGAACGTAAAAAATGCTCAACGAACGTAAATTTAACCGCTCCCTGAGCTTGTCGAAGGGCCTCACTGCTTATATGTTAGCCCTTTAAAGTCTGTCTTACCTTTTATCAATTAAACGTTTCGACAAGCTCAACGAACGTAAAAAATGCTCAACGAACATAAATTTAACCGCTCCCTGAGCCTGTCGACTTGCCCTGAACTTGTCGACTTGCCCTGAGCCTGTCGACTTGCCCTGAGCTTGTCGAAGGGAGGTCAGTGCACGCCCTTTCCTAGCAAAACTACTTCAACTGTCTGTATTACAATTAAAATATCGATAAAAATACTATGATTCTTGACGTAGTATAGATCGTATTTAAGTTTATTCCTTGCATCATCTACCGAGGCCCCATAGGGGTACTTTAATTGAGCCCACCCCATTAAACCCGGTTTTACCCGATGTCGGGCATCATAATAAGGTATTTTAGCTTTTAATTCTTCCACGAACTGAGGTCGTTCGGGTCTTGGCCCCACAAAACTCATGTCACCTTTAAACACATTGTAGAGCTGGGGCAATTCATCTAAACGCGTATTGCGAATCACGGCACCCACTCGCGTCACTCTCGAATCGTTTTTAGTGGCCCAGACGGCTTTACCATCTTTTTCGGCATCCTGGCGCATACTTCTGAATTTATAGATCGCAAATTCTTTACCGTTCAGACCAACTCGCACCTGTTTGTATACCATTGGGCCTTTGCTCTCAAGCTTCACAGCAATAGCGGTTAGTAGCATAAAGGGCCAGGCTACAGACAGAATAAGCGTTGCCACACACAAATCAAACAGCCGTTTGACAGCATCTCTTAACTGAGAGTAGACAAAACCATCCGAAAACAGCGCCCAGCTTGGGCGAAGCATGCCTATCTCGATTTTCAGTAATTCCCGCTCTATAAACGCAACAGGCTCGGTAATTCTTATGCCTCTTAATTTTAGGTCGAGCAAGGCATCCGTTGGTAAATCGCCGCCTTCACTCCGGCGGCGTTCATCCGGGGCCACCACGATTTCACTAATATTATTTTTTTTGACAAAGGCTGCCCAATCATAAGGTTCGTAGATGACCAGTTTTTCATCCACCAGACATTCACCTTCTCCCGACACCACGCAGCCAAAGATTTTGAAGCTTAAATCGGTATCGGCAGGCTCGATTTTATCCAGAACCTGTTTTGCCAAACGACCGGCACCCAGAATCACCACATTGCGACTGAGCTGGGCCAAGTCAACGGCTTTATAAAACAATATGCGCACAATCAGCACAAACACCAAAGCAAAGAAGATAGCAAAGGCCAACACGCCCCGCCCAACATAAATAGAAGGGAACAGATAGTAAAGAATAGTGAGACTGGCCGTACCTAAAAAGAAAAACGCCACGATGGTACGCAATAGCATCCCCGTCAGCCCTTCTCGATAAATACTGGTATACACTCCCATCGCCAGCGAACAGCAGCTCATCACGACTGCAAACACACCCAACTGGATTTCGGGATGCTCAAGATAAATAACATCCAGAGAAGAAGACCACAAATTACGTAACTCTATACCGCTGATTACCGCCAACATTAATAGTGGAAATTCAATTGCGCCGAGGAATAAAAATTTCGTATGCAAATAGTGATTTAATACTCGTACATGAGCCACTAGTCTTCACCCTGAATGGAAGTTTGAAATAATACAAAATGATGAAATAATCTGGTTTTGAAGTAGACTAAAATATCTAACAACTAAGCTTCATAGTAGACTATTTCTTTAAAATATCTGCCTGGTACTTTACTATTCTGTGCATAACAGAGCAGACTTAGAAACGATCTGCGGCATTATGCAATATATTTGTGTTTTATTTAAGACACAAAGTGCTTTAAATCCCCCTAACTGAAAGAAGATATTAACAATGCAAACCACCCCAAAAATCTGTGTCATTGGCCAGGGTTATGTCGGCCTGCCGCTTGCCGTTGAATTTGGTAAGCACTATCCAACAATTGGATTCGACATAAAAAAAGAACGTATTGCCGAATTACAGAAGGGTATCGACAGCACGCTCGAATGCTCGAGCGAAGAATTGGCCGAAAGCACCCAATTAACCTTCAGCGCCACCCTAAGCGATATTGAAGATGCCAATGTTTACATCGTAACCGTGCCAACCCCGATTGATAAATATAAAACACCCGATTTAACGCCGCTGATCAAAGCCAGTGAAATGCTCGGCAAAATCGTCAAAAAAGGCGATTATGTTGTTTATGAATCAACGGTCTATCCTGGTGCAACCGAGGAAGATTGCATACCCTTAATTGAACAGGGTTCGGGCTTGAAACTGAATGTCGATTTTTTTGCTGGCTACAGCCCGGAAAGAATCAACCCTGGCGATAAAGAGCATCGCGTGACCAATATCCTGAAAGTAACCTCCGGCTCAACACCTGAAGCCGCTACCTTTATCGATAACCTTTATAAGAGCATTATCAAGGCAGGCACCCATAAAGCCAGTTCAATTCGCGTTGCCGAAGCCGCCAAGGTCATTGAAAACACCCAGCGCGACGTCAATATCGCCCTTATCAATGAACTATCGCTGATTTTTGACAAAATGGATATCGACACGCTGGAAGTTCTGCAAGCGGCCGGCACCAAATGGAACTTCTTGCCCTTCCGTCCGGGCCTGGTGGGTGGACACTGTATTGGTGTAGACCCCTACTACCTGACTTACAAAGCGCAATCAATCGGATATCACCCCGAAATGATTCTTTCCGGGCGACGCATTAACGACAATATGTCGCGTCATATTGCTGAAAAGGTACTCCGCTTGATGACCCAGAAAAAGATCCAGGTGGTGGATTCAAACATCCTGATCATGGGCCTGACCTTTAAAGAAAACTGCCCGGATATTCGCAACACTAAAGTCACGGATGTCATCGCTGATCTGAGCAGCTTTCACGCGAATATCGACATTTATGACCCATGGGCAGATCCTGCAGAAGTGGAACATGAGTATGGCTTTAAACTCACACAAACGCCCGAGGCTGGTCATTATGATTCGGTGATTATCTGTGTGGCCCACAATGAAATCCGCGAAATGGGGATTGAGGCGATACGTAAATTATGTAAGCCAAACAGTGTTATTTTTGATGTGAAATATCTCTTTGATAAAAACGATGTGGATGATCGTTTATAGGCTAGCCTGATTACCTTACCCCACCCTGCCCTTATCAGAGACAGGGTGGGATCAAGGTCATAGATCACGGAACAGATACCTTTTATTATAAAAACGAATATTCCCTTCCCCTCATTTTAAGCACTGCGTCCTGTTCGAAAGATTAAATATGGCGCACAATCGCGTTCATCAATACGAATAATGAAGACCCACTCATCAGGATTTAGAGTGGCATAAACTGCCTCAGGAGAGCGACATTATGGCAACCATCGGAACTCACTACATTCTGAGCGCTTTAGGC
>JBFHPN010000348.1:0-3574 GCA_041592735.1 Oleiphilaceae bacterium
CTTGCTAAGCGAAACACAACGAGACGATTTTGTTGCATCCACCCAGGCAGAATATGAGCTTGTCCGTGAGCGCCGTAAAGGCAAGCAGGCTAAGAATAAGCTGTTGAGCTATCCTCAGGCTTGCGCGAATAAATTACAACTGGATTGGCAGAACTATCAAGCACCCAAACCTGGCTTTCTGGGGACTAAAGTGTTCGATGATTATCCCTTAGAAACTTTAATACCTTATATTGACTGGACACCCTTTTTTATCACCTGGGATCTGGTTGGCAAGTATCCAGATATTTTAAATGATGAAAAAGTCGGCGAAGCTGCTCGAAATTTATTCAACGATGCCCAAGCGATGCTTCAAAAGATTGTTACAGAGAAATCAATAAAAGCCAGAGGCGTAATCGGCTTCTGGCCAGCCAACGCCACGAGTGATGATGAAGTGACCATCTATAGCGATGAGGATCGTCAGAATGCTCGGCTGACTCTAAATCACTTGCGTCAGCAAAGCAATAAAGCAGGAGGGCTGACAAGCCATTCTCTGGCAGATTTTATTGCCCCCGAAAACAGTAAGTGTCCAGACTACCTAGGTGGATTCGCCGTCACGGCTGGTATTGGCGCGGAAGCCTTAGCAAAATCCTACGAAGAAAAGCATGATGATTATAACTCCATTATGGTTAAGGCATTAGCGGACCGCCTTGCAGAGGCATTTGCTGAACACATGCATGAGCGCGTCAGAAAGGAGTTCTGGGGTTATGCACCAGATGAAAATTTGACGAACGACGAGCTCATCAAGGAAAGATATCAGGGCATCCGGCCAGCCCCAGGCTATCCCGCGTGCCCGGATCACACAGAGAAAACAGCCTTATTTAAATTACTGGACGCGACTGCCAATACGGGAATTGAGTTAACCGAACACTTTGCCATGTATCCAGCGGCTGCCGTGAGTGGTTTTTACTATGCACACCCGCAAACAAAATATTTTGCGGTTGGCAAAATAGATAAAGACCAGGTGATCGATTACGCACGACGCAAAAATATGAGCCTTGAAGACGCTGAAAAATGGTTAAGCCCTGCGCTTGCCTATGATGCCTGATAGAGCAGTACAATTGATAAAGATATTTAACCGAACCTTAAAAACTGCTACCCTATCGCCCCTGAATTTTGGATGCCTACGGGTAAATTTCTGAGAAGTTACAATGTACAAATACGACGCATACGATAAGCAAATCGTTAAAGAACGCACGGCTCAGTTTCGCGACCAGACTGCACGTTACTTTAACGGCAGCCTGAGCGCTGAAGAGTTTCTCCCCTTAAGACTTCAAAATGGTCTGTATGTTCAGCGGCATGCACCCATGCTCAGGGTAGCGGTGCCTTACGGCATGCTTTCATCTGCACAATTAAGAATGCTGGCTGAAATCAGTCGCGTCTATGATAAAGGCTACATGCACTTTACCACGCGTCAGAATGTACAGTTCAATTGGCCAAAAATGGAACAGGTGCCCGATATACTTGAAGCCCTGAACAGTGTTGAAATGCATAGCATCCAGACCAGCGGTAACTGCATTCGTAACACCACAACAGACCAATTTGCCGGCGTTATTGACAATGAAATTGTAGATCCTCGCCCTTATTGCGAAATTATTCGTCAGTGGTCAACATTCCATCCTGAATTTGCCTTCCTGCCCCGTAAATTCAAGATCGCCGTTAACGCCTGCCCTGATGCAGACAGAGCGGCTACCATGGTTCATGATATCGGCCTGGAAATAGTGAAAAACGACGCCAACGAAATAGGTTTCAAAGTTTTTGTAGGCGGTGGTTTAGGCAGAACGCCCGTGATTGCATCGGAAATTCGAAGCTTTTTACCTGAAAAACACCTCTTGAGTTATCTTGATGCGATTTTGCGTATTTATAATATTTATGGCCGCCGAGACAACAAATACAAAGCGCGGATCAAAATTCTGGTTAAAGCGCTGGGTGTAGAAGAATTTACCCAAATGGTTGAAGCTGAATGGCTGCACCTGAAAGACAAAAGCACCACCCTCACTCAAGCAGAAATTGATCGTGTGAAAACCTTTTTCACTGAACCAAACTATGCTCAGCTGGAAGATGAACCAGCCATATTTGTTCAGCAAAAGGCAGAACATAAAGGCTTTGCCAACTGGGTTGGACGAAATGTAAATCGCCATAAAAAGGCCGGCTATGCAATCGTCACCCTGACGCTCAAGAAAACCGGCACACCTCCGGGCGATGCCAGTGATCGTCAGGTAGAAATGATTGCCGACATGGCAGATAAGTACAGCTTTGGTGAAGTTCGAGTTACCCATGATCAGAATATCGTGCTGGCTGATGTCCGCCAGGATCAGCTCTATGATCTTTGGCAAGAGGCAAAAGCCGCCGGTTTTGCAACACCAAACCTGAATATGCTCACCGATATTATCTGCTGCCCTGGTGGCGATTTCTGTGGCCTGGCCAATGCCAAGTCCATTCCTGTCGCTGAGCAGATTCAAAGCAAGTTTGATGATCTGGACTTTATCTACGACATCGGAGAGCTGCATTTAAATATTTCCGGCTGCATGAATGCTTGCGGACATCATCACGTCGGCAACATAGGCGTACTGGGTGTTGATAAACGCGGTGACGAATTCTATCAAGTATCCCTTGGAGGAAGTGCTGGTAAAGATGCCTCGCTAGGTAAAATTCTAGGCCCCTCTTTTGCGCGAGCCGATATGGCTGACGTGGTTGAAAAACTGCTAAACGTATTTATCGAAAACCGGACAGAAGAAGAACTATTTATCGATACCTATCGCCGCATTGGTTTGGATCCATTCAAGGAGCGTGTTTATGCCAAAGCTGATTAAGCAATCCATGATCATTGACAATGTCTGGCTTACACTTGAAAAAGAAAGTGCCGATATTCCAGAGAATAGCGCAGTACTCTTTCCACTGAGTCGTTTTCTTGAAAACCCTGAACTGGTGATTGGTAAACCTGAGGCAGGTGTATGGTTAGACAGCGATGAAGAACCCTCAAAACTGGAGCCATTTATTTCAGACCTGTCTTTAGTGGCTATTAATTTTCCAAAGTTTGCTGACGGACGCGGTTATTCATACGCACGGCAATTGCGTGACAACTATGCCTATAAGGGAGAGTTGCGGGCAATAGGTGATGTTCTGCATGACCAGTTATTCTTCATGAAGCGCTGTGGCTTTGATTCATTTGCGGTAAGAGCAGATAAAGATATCAACGCGGCCATGGCCGGATTTAACGCTTTCAGTGAATGCTATCAAGCTGCGACCGACCAGCCTGAGCCACTATTCAGAAGACGAACTTAAGTAGATTCAGAAGACGAAGTTAAGTCGATCGATTAAACGTCAGTCTTTTCAAAAAGGCATACTGTCTCCAAGACATATGCCTTTTTTATTTGTGCCTTTTTTTAGATAGAACCATCTCACCCCATTCATCCGCCCTAATTAAACTCTACTATACTTAGAGTCAGCGTTCATTGTTGAACCACAGGAGAGTGATCATGCTGATAGGCGTCCCCAAAGAGATTAAAAAATAACGAATTTCGAGTTGGCCTGACAC
>JBFHPN010000349.1:0-3567 GCA_041592735.1 Oleiphilaceae bacterium
AGACTTTCAGGCTGGTCGCGCCTGAGCCACTGGTTTTGCTGGACCACACTGCCGCACCTGAACTAGTGCGCAAAACCAGATTGCCATCACCCTGAAAACGTGCGCGAATCGCGCCCGACCCATTGGTTCCGGTCGCCCACAAGGCACGCCCGGCACTGGTGTATAAAACCAGGTTGCCGTCTCCCTGCATTACCAGAAAATGGCTGCCATTTGCCGACGTTAATCTGTCATTCGTGCGCAGCTCGGTATCCGCTTGCAAGGTATCGTTGACCACAGCGATCACCTGCACAGTTCTGGAGACAGTATTGGCAGAATTACCAGCAGCATCCTGCACGTTGTAATCCAGGCGATAGCTACCCGGTACACTTGCATTCACTGAACCGGAAACCACAATCTTAGTTGAGATATTGCCATCCTTGTTATCTGAAGCCGTTGCCCCAGGATCGGTAAATACGCTGCCCTGATCAAGACTCATCGAGGCAGATCCGATCAGATTAATCACTGGCTTGATGGTATCGGCAGGCTCAGCCTGAGCCGTGCCTGTTGCCCAAACAGCTTTTCCAGAGCCGGTGTACAACACCAGATTGCCATCACCTTGCATGGCCAACTTAGCCCCGCCGGACTTGGACGTTTTACTAGACCATACGGCGCGGCCACTTTTAGTTCTTAACACCAGGTTACCGTCGGTCTGCAATTTTAGCCGAATCGCCCCTTGGCCATGCGTTGAGGAAGACCAAAGTGATTTGCCAGAGGCCCGATCCCTGAGCACAAGATTGCCATCGCTTTGCAGATAAAAGCGGTATTTGGCATTATCGGATTCCAGATATTGGTTAGATCGCAGCTCTTGATTCACCGTGAGGGTGCTGGCCGCGAAAACAGCTTGATGGAAGCAAAGTAAAAACAATGCACTGAACCAGATTGGCAGGCGAAGTTGAGAAGTCATGTGTGAAGTCCTGGTCTGTTTTATTTTTTATGAAAAAGCACTACAGTTTTTTGGGGAAGTTGCCATACACCTGTACACTGAAACATGAATGTTTTGATGATAATGTCAGGAACGCGAGCAAACTCTCTTATTTTTTATGCGCTGGATCACATCCGGATACGTGCGGAGTGGCAAGTTTATAAAAATGGTTTATTGAGCTGTCACTGACTACACTATTAAAAAAACGAAGGTTCGATCGACTCAATATGCCCGGCAACCCCATTAACATCGAAATACTGGAAATTCTTGACGCCATTGACCGGCGTGGCAGTTTTGCCCGTGCAGCCGAAGAGCTGAATAAGGCCACCTCGGCCCTTTCTTATGCCATTCAGAAACTGGAAGAGCAGCTTTCAATCACGGTGTTTCAGCGGCAAGGCCGACGTTCCGTGTTAACCCCCGCGGGAAAGATCTTGCTGGAGGACGGTCGGGCCATACTGCTGGCAACCCGACATCTGGCAGAAAAAGCGCGTGAAGTTGCCACCGGCTGGGAACCGAAACTGCGTATCGCATTGGAATCAACCACAGACTATTCACACTTTTTTAAGGTGCTTAATAATTTTTTAAATGAGCATGAGAGCCTGGAAATAGATATTTGTGAATCGGTTTTAAATGGTGGCTGGGAAGCGTTGGAACAGGATCGTGTCGATCTGGTCGTCGGCGCCCCCGGCCCTGTTCCCCTGCAAAAAGGCTTTCGCGCGGTCCCCATGCCCGGCTCTAAGCTGATCCCGGTCATCGCAGCACATCATCCGCTGGCCAAATGGGCTGGCGATCAACACAGAATCGCTGAATTACTGCCGGATATCCGCCGGGTGGTCACACATGATACGGCTCAAACCAGTGTCGCTCGGAATGCCGGCTTAAGTTTGGGCCGGCGCATCCTCTATGTGCAAACCATGGAGCAAAAAGTCCAGGCGCAATTAGCCGGGTTGGGTGTTGGTCACCTCCCCCTGCACCGGATAAAAGACTACCTTGAAAATGGCCAACTGGTGCCACTGGCAATTGCCCACCCTGAAAACGAATATTTTATTGCCTGGAAAATCAGCCACAAAGGAAAGGCCCTGAGTGCCTTGGTTGACAATCTTTTAGCTCGATAAGCCCTGCCTAAATCCTTCTGCCTTTACGTAACAGCATACCCCCCCTGTTCACAGAAATAAATCAACTATTGCCTTATAGCTCAGTTTAACTATAAACTAATAGCCCAAATTATCTGAACACATTCGCGGGGCACAATGAGCAGCTCTCAACTAAGCAGACAAGCCAGCAAGGAACAAACCCGACAACGGCTGATTCAGGCTGCACATAAACTGCTTCTGGAAAAAGGCCTGGCCGGTCTGAGCATGAATCAGATCACCCGCAAAGCCGGTATCGCCCAGCCCAGCTTTTATAATCATTATGCCAATTTAAATGAACTGATACTCGATGTGCGCAAGCATATGGCAGCGCGCTACCTGTCTCCTCTGCAAGCTCATTTCGTGGAGATTATCGAACGCTGGCGCGCATTACAGAGCTTCGATCGAAACACCCTGCGCGCCCTGAATGAAGATTACCTGAGCTATAACTTTGACATTCTGCTCCGGGACATTCAAATCTTTAAAGTCGTTCTGGCGGACTATCACGACCAAAGTAGCCCGGTACAAGGGGCGCTGGGTAAACTCATTGACGATATCAACCAGGCCTGGTGTGAATTTCTGACCAAGCTGGCCCAGGAAAACCGCTTGCCCATTGAGGACGTTCATATCCGCCTCTACGTTGATAGCTTAAGCGCACTGAGCCATCAGTTGGTATTGGGATGTGAGCAAGGTCGTTATCACAAACAACAGGCTGTTAAGGTCTTAACCCTGCTTTCGGAAACACTCATCACTGAGCAGTTAGCCCAGCATAGAGATTCGGCACGATGAACGTAATAGCAAAATCAATGACAAAAACAAAGCAAGAAACCCACTACCGTACCTGCAATCTGTGTGAGGCAATGTGCGGTATCGAGGTGGTCACTGAAGGCAGCACGATTCTCAGCATTAAAGGAGATAAACAGGATACCTTTAGTCGCGGGCATATCTGCCCAAAGGCGACCGCACTGAAAGATTTATATGAAGATCCTGATCGCCTGCGCCAGCCCATCGAAAAAATTAATGGGCAATGGCATGAAATTTCGTGGGAAGAAGCCTTCACAAAAACAAGTGCTTACCTTAAAGCCGTGCAGCAAAAATATGGTCGTGATGCAGTCGCTACCTATTTTGGCAACCCGAATGTGCACAACCTGGGCTCGATGTTTTACGGGCGTGAATTGCTGCATACCTTGCGCACCAAGAATAAATACTCAGCCACCTCGGTAGATCAATTACCGCATCATTTAATCGCCCATAAACTGTTCGGTCACCAGCTGTTTATCCCGGTACCGGATATTGACCGTTGCGAGCATTTTTTGATTATCGGTGCCAATCCCATTGCCTCCAATGGCAGTATCATGTCGGTACCTGACGTCAAAAAACGCCTAAAAGCCATCACCCAAAAAGGGGGTCAGGTCGTGGTGATAGACCCCCGCTTTACAGAAACCGCCGAGATTGCCAGCCAGCACCATTTTATTA
>JBFHPN010000350.1:0-3558 GCA_041592735.1 Oleiphilaceae bacterium
AGATGTTGGCGACAAAGCGAATGACCCCTTACGCATTAGCGGTAAGGATCTAAAGGTTAAGGTTGTTGGTGAGGGCGGTAACCTCGGTATGACGCAGCTTGGCCGAATTGAGTATGCGCTCAATGGTGGACGACTGAATACTGATTTTATTGATAATGCCGCCGGCGTAGATTGCTCGGATCATGAAGTTAACATCAAAATCTTATTGAATGAAATTTTGGTGAATGGGGATCTGACAGAAAAACAACGAAATAAGTTACTGGCGGAAATGACCGATGGCGTAGCCAAACTCGTGCTTAAAAATAATTACCGCCAGACTCAAGCGATCAGTATCGCTCATCGAGACGCCTTGCCTCGAATGGAAGAATACAGACGACTCATCAACTCCATGGAAAATGCCAAAAAATTAAATAGGAAACTGGAATTTTTACCCAGTGATGATGAAATCACTGAACGTAAGTCTTTAGGTAAAGGATTAACGCGGCCAGAGCTTTCAGTACTTATATCCTATGTAAAAGGTGACCTTAAAGAAACCTTGAATAATTCAACACTTCCTGATGAAGAGCACTTATCAAATGAAATCAGCGAAGTATTCCCTGAACAAATAATCAGTAAGTACAAAAAAGAGTTGCGCCGACATCGCCTGCGCAGAGAAATAATTTCTACCCAGGTTGCCAATGATATGGTCAACCATATGGGCATTACTTTTGTTGAACGTCTGAAACAGTCCACTGGAGCTACTGCTGCCTCGATTGCACTGGCTTATATTATTGCGCGCGATGTTTTCGAACTAGAAAAATGGTGGGTGGCTATTGAGCATCTTGATCATAAGGTTCCCAGTAATGTTCAGCTTGAAATGATGTCCGAACTAATGAGCCTGATTCGCCGCGCTTGCCGATGGCTGATAAGGAATCGTCGCAGTGAACTGAATGTCGTTGAGAATATGTCCTTATTTAAGGAAGGAATTCGTACCATATCCGCCTGTTTACCAGAATTCCTGACGGGCAATTCCAAAGAAACCTATGAGGCGCGTTTTAAGCGTTATGTAGAGCAGGGTGTACCGGAAGAACTATCCGCAGTCGTAGCAGGAAGTAATCATCTCTATGCGGCTCTTGGGATTATTGAGGCACAACAAGAAGGTGAGAGTAAACTGGAAACCGTTGCCAGTATCTATTATTTACTCGGAAATCGACTCGACTTAACGTGGTTTGGTCATCAAATTAATAACCTGACGCCGTTGACTCATTGGCAGGCGCTGGCCAGAGAAGCGTTTCGTGAAGATCTGGATTGGCAGCAGCGTGCTTTAACGGTAGGGCTTTTGAAACTGAAAGATAAATCTCAATCCATTGAAGAGCGTATCGATCAGTGGATGCATCAGCATACTGATCTGGTCGAACGCTGGAAGCAAATGCTTACAGAGTTCAAAGCGAGTGAAGATGCTGAATTCTCAATGTATTCGGTGGCATTAAGGGAGTTACTGGATCTGGCACAAAGCACCGTGCATTCAATTCCGAAGTAATAAATTTAAGCTACGATCCCTCCAAATAGCGCTTTTGGGCAGGTTAATTATAAATTTGCTCAAAGCGCCCAGATAAGCGAAAATGGCGGCTTTTTTAGACCTCTTGGGAGAAAACAATGCCGTCACGTCGCGAACTAGCCAATGCCATCCGTGCCTTAAGTATGGATGCTGTGCAAAAAGCTAAATCCGGTCATCCGGGTGCACCAATGGGTATGGCTGACATAGCCGAAGTGTTGTGGAACGGTTATCTTCAGCATAATCCTGCCAATCCTGAATGGCCAAATCGCGACCGTTTTGTTTTGTCTAATGGTCATGGTTCGATGCTGATCTACTCTCTTCTTCATTTGAGCGGCTATGAGTTGAGCATTGAAGATCTCAAGAATTTCCGTCAATTACATTCTAAAACGCCGGGTCATCCCGAGTATGGCTACACACCCGGTGTTGAAACGACTACCGGCCCTCTTGGCCAAGGTATTTCGAATGCAGTCGGCATGGCCTTGGCAGAAAAAGTACTGGCAAGCCAGTTTAATCGGGACGGTCACTCTATTATTGATCATTACACCTATGCATTTGCGGGTGATGGCTGCTTGATGGAAGGCATTTCCCATGAGGTTTGTTCACTTGCTGGAACGCTAGGCTTAGGTAAATTAATTGTCTTTTATGACGACAACGGTATATCAATAGACGGCGAGGTCGAAGGCTGGTTCACTGACAACACCCCCAAGCGTTTTGAAGCCTACGGCTGGCAGGTAATACCAGAGGTAGATGGTCATGATGCTGACGCGATTGACCAGGCAATACAACAGGCTCGTTCTAATCCTGATCAGCCAACCTTAATCTGCTGCAAAACTATCATCGGTTTTGGCTCACCCAATAAAGAAGGCAAAGAAGACTGTCACGGTGCCCCCCTCGGTGATGACGAAATAAAAGCCACACGCGAGAGACTGGGCTGGCCCCATGGCGCTTTTGAGGTGCCACAAGATATTTATGCTGGCTGGAATGCGCATGCAAAAGGTGCAGAACAAGAACAAGCCTGGAACGAACAATTCAAGGCTTATCAATCAGCTTATCCAGAGCTTGCAGCTGAGCTAAGCAGACGATTAAGCGGTCAATTACCTGAAAATTTTTCTGCTCAAGCGCAAGCCTACATTCAAAAATGTCAGGCCGATGGCCAAACAATTGCCAGCCGTAAAGCGTCTCAGAATTCATTAAACCAGTTTGGCCCCTTATTGCCTGAAATATTAGGCGGCTCTGCGGATCTGGCAGGCTCTAACCTGACGATCTGGCAAGGTTGTAAAGGGATAAGCCGTGATGATGCTTCTGGAAATTATGTGTATTACGGTGTGCGTGAATTTGGTATGGCGGCAATTATGAACGGCGTTGCCCTTCATGGTGGCTTTATACCTTATGGCGCAACCTTCCTGATATTTATGGAATATGCGCGTAATGCCGTGCGTATGTCAGCGCTGATGAAACAGCGAGTTATCTACGTTTTCACCCATGACTCAATTGGTCTGGGAGAAGATGGGCCTACACATCAACCAGTTGAGCAAGTGTCGAGCCTGCGGTTAACGCCTAATATGAATTTATGGCGCCCCTGCGATACGGTGGAATCAGCCGTGGCCTGGAAACATGCTATAGAGCGTGAAGATGGGCCTAGCTCTCTGATATTTTCAAGGCAGAATTTGCCCCATCAAGCCAGAACACCTGAACAGGTGAGCGCCATTGAAAAAGGGGCGTATATACTCAGTGACAGCCAGGGAACCCCAGATCTGATCCTGATCGCAACGGGTTCAGAAGTTGCGCTGGCACAGCAGGCGGCAGATAAATTACGCGATGCAGGTCATAACGTTCGTGTTGTCTCTATGCCGTCAACAGATGTTTTTGATCAGCAAAGTGCGGAATACAAACAGTCTGTGCTGCCTCTCGAGGTGAGTGCGCGGATAGCAATTGAAGCTTCTATGGCCGATTATTGGTATAAATATGTAGGTATCGACGGTCGCGTCATTGGTATGACAACCTTTGGCGAATCGGCCCCT
>JBFHPN010000351.1:0-3554 GCA_041592735.1 Oleiphilaceae bacterium
TAACTTTTTTCAAATTGTAATTCGTACCCGCCGCTTAAGCGTTCTTTAACGCGATAGGCCGGAACCGACCGACTGCTGATTTCATTAAAATCCTGATCCAGGGTGACAATGGAGATTTGCGATGTTTGAACCCGGTTTATCCTGCCATCTAATGCTTCAACGCGAATGCCTATTAATTCTTTGATGGCAAAAGTAGTATCTTCTTCTGGGGCGCCATCATTTCCCAGTGCAGTCTCACCGGTTCGTTCGCCGCGCTCATCAGACAGACCACATGCGCTCAGCAAACAGGTTAAGGCAAGCAGAATAGTCATGCTGGTGATGTGAACGTATCGTGTAAAGCCTATGGCTTTGAACAGATGGTTAATTAACATACAGAACAGATTCCAAAGAGTAATAGTCAACTTAGCAATTACTTGTGTGTCGCGCCCAAAAAATATTCAGGTGAATCAAGTAGTATCTCGGGAAGGTCTTGTGAGGATGATGAACGTCACATCTGGGCTTCCCGGCCTCGATTTTTAGCTCCTCAATATAACCAAAAGCAAGCCGAGAAAAAAGTATTTATCCTTCAGGGTGTGATGTATGCCATTGTAGAAGTTGATCTATGACTGAAACTAAGTGTTCGACATGTGATTTTGCATCTGGGTCATGGGTTTTAAGCGCATGCTCCGCATCTTTGGCTGCTTTTCTCAATAAAGGGACGCCGCAGTAATGGCAGGCGCCATGAAGCTTATGAATGTGCCTTTCTGCTTCGTGGAATGCTGCATTTGCCATCGCCGTTTCGATCTCTTGTTTGTCTTGTGGCAGGTTATCCAGAAATTTATTCAAGAAGCTGCAGGCTAACTCTTCATTGCCATTGCATCGATGCACGCCATCCTCAAAATCAATAAGCGGCAGGTCTTGTTCGTCAAAGCGTTTGTGTTGCACGCTTTCATTGCCCTGCTTTGGAAGAGGCGCTGTGTCATCAGGGATGGCATTAAGATCTTTTGTCTGGCGGTTTTTCTGTTTAGCGGCTGCCTTTGATGTTTTGGGTGCGTTTGGTGATGCCGGATCAGGTCTTACGTTTTTCTTTTCGGCTGAATTAGGAGTCGAGTAATTAGGTAAGTAAGTTTGTAATACAGCAATGAGTTTTTCCTCATCGATGGGCTTGGTGATCAGGGTCTGAAAGCCTTGCTTCAGGAAGGCTTCTTTTTCTTCCGGAAGCGCATACGCTGTAAGAGCTACGATGGCGGTATCCTGAAATTGGGTTGATAATCGCCTGATCTGACGCATGCAGGCTGTGCCGTCCATGCCCGGCATTTGAATATCCATCAAGATCAAGGGGTAATGCTTTGATTCACAGTATCTCAGTGCCTCAAAGCCATCATTGGCAATATCTGCCTGAATACCCAGGCTACTTAAGATCGATTGGATCAATAAAAGATTAATTTCATTGTCGTCCACGACCAGCACGGCATCAGGATGCAATGCGACATTGCCTTTGTTTGGGGCTGTTAGCTTCTTTAATACCGTTTGTTTCTGATATTGTTTCAATGTAAGGGCGCAAAGGGCATGATAAAAACGCTGGCGAGTGATGGGTTTAACCAGGTGTGCACTGGCATGCTGAAAAATCTCAGTGTCGTAGTGTTCCAGAGTCGGTGTCACCAGCAGAACTTCCTGGCCTAATTTGCGTAGGGTTGTAATGGTTTGAATATGCGCCGAAGAATGCAGTTGATGCTTGTCGAGGCAAATCAGGGTAATGGTCTTTTTGGCGCCGCTTTGCATAGACGAGGCAGGTGTAGCGACCCGGGGCGGTTTGACGGATGACTGAAAGTTAGTCGAAGCCATTTTAGCCAGCGTCACTAATTGTTGGTGGGTATCGGCAAATTGGAAGTCCACTCCCCAGGAGTTGAATAAATGCTCGATAGCGAGCCGGGCTGTTGATCTTGGCTCATAACACAGTATATGCCTGCTTTGTAATTGATCTTGATGGAGAATGTCGTCATTAACAGGCATATTTGAGGCGCTGATATAGTCACTACCAATTCTTTCGATAGGTAGCGTGAACCAGAAAGTAGAGCCCTTACCGATCTCGCTGTCAAAACCGATTTCGCCACCCATCTGTTCAATCAAATTCTTTGATATGGCCAGCCCAAGGCCTGTTCCGCCGAAGTTTCGGGCGGTGGTAACATCTCCTTGTGAGAAGGCATTGAATATACTGTGCTGCTTTGAGCGTGATAACCCGACCCCGGTATCGCTTACGGAAACTTTAATGAATTCTTTTGCTTGAATCTCATCTGAATCCGCAAGCATGACGCGGACTAATACTTCGCCTTCGTGCGTGAATTTAATGGCATTATTGACCAGATTGGTAATGACCTGTTTGATCCTGAGCGAGTCACCCATAATCTGTTTAGGAACATCCTGGTAGTGTAAGTGGATCAATTCCAGGTTTTTGGCATGCGCGGTGGGGGCCAGCATCATGACCACATCGTCAATTAATTCCCGAAATTCCAGCGTGTTTTTTTCCAGTATCAGCTTGCCGGCTTCTATTTTTGAAAAGTCGAGAATATCGTTAATAATAAGGAGCAAAAGTTCAGAGGATTTGCGTATCGTCAGCAGGTGGTCTAGTTGACGTTGTTCCATATTGGTTTTTAACAGTAAATTCGTGAACCCGATAATCCCGTTAAGCGGTGTGCGTATTTCGTGGCTCATGTTGGCCAGAAATTCGGATTTGGTCCGGTTGGCCAGAACGGCTTGTTTACGTGCCAGGTCCAGCTCAACGTTCTGTACCTCGATTGTTTCCAGTGTTTCCCTTAAATCTTCAGTGGTCTGCTCAATTTCCAGGGCCATATCTTCCTTGGTTTTACTGAGCTGAGTGGATAGTAAATTGATGCACTGAATCAAGGTATCCAGTTCTTGGGAGTGATTGATCGGTTCAATCGTTTCAAGTTGATTGTCACCAATTTGCCCGAGCTGAGTGTTAATGTGTTGCAAAGATCTGGAAAGATTTTTAGCCAGACTTCTGATCACCAACAAGTACAGCAGAAGCATAATTCCGATGAACAGCAAAACTCTGGTGAGGAGTTGCCAATGCAAACTTTGCACAGGTTGTGGACTTAGACTCAGTAACAGCCAGTGAGAGCGTGCCAGCTGGTTATTCAGTTTCTTCAAAATGGGTAAAACGAATACGCGCTCTTCTTGTAATTCAAAGAGTTGTGCCTGGGTTTGTGGGAATTGCTTGGGGTTTAATCTGTTGGTGAGCCGTTTTCCAACATGCTGCACGACATTCATCTGGTTATCCAGCAAGGTGATGGAGTCAATATACTCAGAAGTAAGCAGATCTTCAAAATAGCGTTTGAGCGCCATGGGCTCAAGATTGTAGGATCTGGAAGAGGGGCTTTGGTGGTTGCCTGAAAGATAGTGATCCAGATAGTCCAAAATGACATGGTTGCTGGAAAACGTCAGATTTTTGAGAATTTTTTGTTCATTCTGATCATATTCTTCAAGCTGACTATCGATAAAAAATGTCACGCATAGGAAAATAGCCAATATGAATGGGAGGATCGAGCGTCGTA
>JBFHPN010000352.1:0-3551 GCA_041592735.1 Oleiphilaceae bacterium
ATCAAAGCGTTCCAGAAAAAATATGATGTTCAGGTGTATATGGAACCCGGCGAAGCGATTGCTATTCATACCGGAGTGTTAGTTGCTGAAGTGCTGGATCTTACGCACAACCAGATGGATCTGGCCATTTTGGATACCTCAGCTACCTGCCATATGCCAGACACCCTGGAAATGCCTTATCGTGCAGAAATTTTTGGCGCAGGCGAACTCAACGAAAAACCCTATAACTATAAATTGGGCGGACAAACCTGTTTGGCGGGTGATGTGATGGGCGATTATAGTTTCGACCAACCATTGGAGATCGGCCAACGCCTGATGTTTGATGATATGGCCCACTACACGATGGTGAAAACCTCCACGTTTAATGGCATTGGTCTGCCTGCTCTTGCTGTGTGGAACTCGAACACCGATGCGCTGCGTATTGTAAAACAGTTCTCCTATGAAGATTTTAGAAACAGGCTGTCTTAAGCTAGCCAGATTGTTAATTTAGACCTGAATATAAGGTGATATATCCATGGATAATTTTGACCAATTAGTCGCGCCCGGTTACCCCGTTTTTTTAGGTTCCGAGATTAAACAACCTAAGCCGGAAGACGCCTTCTTTCACGTATTACCGATTCCCTATGAAGAATCCGTTTCCTATGGTGGCGGTACAGGTCAGGGCCCGGCTGCCATTCTTGGCGCTTCCTGGCAACTGGAAACCTGGGACGGCAAGAGCAATCCCAGCGCAAAAGGTATTTACACCCATCCTCCGGTGGACACAAACGTCGATGCAGCCCAGGTTATTGAGAACATAGCCGCTGCCACTAAAAAACTGATCGAAGCCGGTGGTTTTCCTGTAGGACTGGGGGGTGAGCACACGGTAACCTATGGCATTATCAAAGGATTATTGGATGCCGGCATCACCGATTTCGGTGTGGTTCAAATAGATGCACATGCGGATCTGCGTGACGCTTACGAAGGCAACCCCCTCAGTCATGCCTCCGTAATGAAACGTATTGTGGATCTGGACATTCCGCTATATCAGTTAGGTATCCGCGCCTTTTGTGAAGAAGAGATGCGTACCCGTAAAACCTATGGGGTCGGCTACATCGATGCCGATGTTCTGGTGCCTCGTAATGTCATGAAGATCGAGCTGCCGGATGACTTCCCCAGCAAAGTGTTTTTTACGCTCGACATTGACGGCATGGACCCGTCTGTCTTCCCTTCTACCGGCACCCCTGTTCCGGGCGGTCTCGGCTGGTATCAGACCTTATCTTTATTCGAGTCTGTCGCCAAACAAAGTAAAATTATTGGTTTCGATATCCTGGAGTTTGCCCCGATTGAAGGCTTTCATGCCTATGAATTTTCGGCCGCATTATTAGCCTATAAAATGATGGGGATTGTAGAAAGATCACAGATTAGATAAACAACACAGACCTCAAGACTGACGCGGGAATTAAAACAAGGAAGTGCCGCCTGCGTGACCATTTTTGAGTCTAATTCGCTGAAAATCCATTACACAAAGCAAAACAAAAAGGGCGTCACGATGACGCCCTTTTTATCAGTAACAACCTTTCTGCTTACAGCAAGGTTTCCAGCTTTTCCATCACCTTGTCTGCAAACTGAGAGGTAGACAAAATCTCGATGCCAGAACCTGGCTTAGATAAATCACTGGTTGAATAGCCTGCTTCAAAAACACTTTGCATCGCTGTCCAGACGGCCTGGGCTTCTTCAGTCATCCCAAAGCTCATATCCAGCATCAGGGCGACAGACCCGATCATCGAATAAGGGTTAGCTTTGTTTTGCCCGGCGATATCCGGTGCAGAACCATGTGAAGGTTCATAATAAGCTTTTTCGGGCCCCATACAGGCTGAAGGCATTAATCCCAGAGAACCCAGAATACCACCCCCCTGATCACTCAGAATATCCCCGAACATATTTTCCATCACCATGACATCAAACTGGCCAGGGTTTAAACATAGATGGGTGGCAGCCGCATCAACCAGCATGTGAATCACTTTCACTTCCGGGTAGTCCTTTGCGACTTCATCCAATACTTCATTCCATAACACTGAGGAGATCAAGACATTGCTTTTGTGAATATTATGCAGCACCTTCTTACGCTTCATGGCTTCTTTGAAGGCCACCTCAAGAATCTGGCGGATCTGGTTTTCATCATAATCCAGGGTTTCCTTCACATAACGTAAACCCTCATCGGTTACGCCACGCTCTTTTCCGCCAAAATACAAACCACCGATCAATTCACGGATCAGCATAATATCAATACCGTTGCCCACCACTTCTTTTTTAAGCGGTGAAAAGTGGGCCATACCGGCCGGCAGAGAAATAGGACGGAAGTTCGCATAGGTATTCAAACGTCGGCGCATGGGCAATAACGCCCCGCGCTCAGGGCGCTCTTCTACCGGGATTTTCTCTGATTCTTCATGGCTTAATCCGATCGGGCCTTTCAGAATCGCATCTGCAGAATCACACGCTGCAATGGTTTCCTCAGGAAATGATTTCCCATGTGAAAAGTAAGCGCTGGCACCGAAAGGTGCATCCACACAATCAAATTTAACATCACGTTTTTGCTCGATCAGCTTTAACACCCGCAAGGCTTGTTCGGTAATTTCAGGGCCTATGCCATCCCCGGCTAACACTGCAATTTTATAAGTTTGAGTCATGTTATTTTCCTGTTATAGAGCGAGAAGTTTAGATCATGAATAATAGCCAGAAGCTGACGATAGCGATCATGAAAAAGGATAAATCTAACGTGGCGGCTATTGTAAAGATCAGCTCAGTTTCTGGCAAATTTATGTCCCTGTGTGGCCATGCCCATCACAACTGGTTGACTAAAGTCGCGCCTTTCGGTAACTTGCAATGCCCTTATGAGTAAGTAGTTACTCTAAAGTGTGCTGAATGTGCTTGTAATAAAGCAATCGCGATTTTTGATAAGCGAATTTATGAATGAGGCTTCTTGATTGGGTCTTTGAGATCAAGCCCTTACCGGGCGAACAAGCAGTAAGCCTGCTGAATATACTTTGTGTTGAGATGAACTAGCAATGGCGTTTGAAAATATCCTTTATGAAGCAAGAGGCCCTCTCGGCTTAATTACTCTGAATCGTCCGGAAAAACACAACGCGGTTTCCCTAGCCACACTTTCAGAGATTCATAGTGCACTGACGCTGGCAGAAAGCGATCCGGCCATCCGGGTGATTGGTCTGACCGGTGCCGGTCACAAAGCCTTCGCCTCAGGCTCTGACTTAAGCGAAGTAGAACATCGAGACATTAAAAAAGCCCTGGAACCTATTGTACAGGGTGTTGCCGAGCGCATGGAACGTGGTGAAAAACCGTCTATTGCAGCGATCAACGGCTTTTGCTTCGGTGGCGGCCTGGAGCTTGCACTGGGCTGCGATATCCGTATTGGTTCAACCACCTCAAAATTTGCCACACCCGAAGGAAAACTGGGTATTATTCCGGGTGGAGGCGCCACACAGCGACTACCGCGTATTGTAGGCCGGGCATGGGGCATGGAAATGCTCTTAATGGGTGAAACCATCGATGCACAA
>JBFHPN010000353.1:0-3549 GCA_041592735.1 Oleiphilaceae bacterium
GCTTTGACGCGCTCAGGATTACTGACTTCAAAAGTGATTTTTTCAGCAGGAGGCGCTGGCGGCGGTGATGGCAACTCTGAGGTACCATCGAATTGAGTATTCAGCAATAAGTTGGGGGAACCGTTCAAAAGACTAATTTTATCTCTGCTTGCATAACCAGAGAGACTCGCGGCTACTTCAGCTGGGCTGGCTTCGGGGTGGGCTTGTAAATAAAGCGCAATGGCGCCTGCAACATGAGGCGATGCCATGGACGTACCACTAATGGTATGGGAACCACCATGATGCCAGGCAGAGGTAATATCTGAACCGGGTGCAAAGATATCTACACATGATCCCCAGTTGGAAAAGCTGGAACGGCTATCAGTAGAAGTAGACGAGGCGACTGTAATCGCAGCTGGCACCTTGTTGGGTGATCCTGAACATGCGTTTGTATTTGAATTACCCGCTGCGACTGCAAAGGTAATACCTTTATTAATAGCGCTATTTACAGCGGCATCAAGGATGGCAGAATTACCGCCACCCAGACTCATATTGGCAACGGCTGGAAATTTAGCATTTGCAGTCACCCAATCGACACCCGCAATCACGCCAGAATTTGTGCCGCCTCCATCACATCTCAGTACTTTTATTGCGGTGAGCTTGACGTTTTTCGCAACGCCCCAGGTTGAACCGCCAACGGTTCCGGCAACATGTGTACCATGGCCATTACAATCGTTAGCGATCGCATCGTTATCTACGAAATCCCAGCCATTCACGGCACGGCCGCCAAAATCACTGTGAGAGACAAGTATGCCGGTATCGATGATATAGGCATTTACACCGCTTCCGTTGAGCTCATAAGAGAATGCATTGTTGAGCGGTAAGTCTGTCTGATCAATACGATCCAGACCCCAGGTTGCCCCGGATTGTGTCTGGGAAATCTGCATCATCTGGTCTTGCTCTATCAGCAATACCCGGGGATCCTGCCGCAAGGTGTTTAACTCAGCAGCATCCATCTTCAGCACAAAACCGGCAAGGGCATTGGAATACTGACGTAAGACGGTGCCATTCACACTGTTGGAAATGTCAAGCGCCAGCGCATTAACAGACACTTTCCGTTGCTCAGGTGTTTGATTCACAGACAAACCATGATAATCAATGCTTTGTGCGCTTGTGGTTGTTGAGCTGCTAAGCCGTGCTATGGGTTTTTTAATGGGTGTATTGGGTTGTTTCAGCAACACAATGTATTGCTCATCAATGGCTTGAGCAGGCGCAACCGCATAAAACGGTGCCAACTGGCCGTTATCTGCAAATGAAGCAGCGGACATATCATCAAGATAACTGGGGGCAACTTGCTCGGCTTCGCACACCAGTCGGCTATCCGCATCAAGATTGGTTTGCCAGCTAACGGTTAAGGAGTTCGTGGTCGCATTTTCGACATCAGGCCCCGCAGTAATTTCAAGGGTAACAGGTGCTTCACCTGGCTTAAGCGTTTTGAAAGACAATACTTCGCTGGTCACTGAATTACCGGCAAGGTCAGCAGATTCAACCCGGAAATAATAGCGGGTATCTTCTAGTAGCCCTGAGAGGGGAACACGATGCGCTGTGCTAAAACCCGGCAGGCTGAATGTCTGATCAAGGCTGTTGCTGTCTAAGCCCAGGTAGACTTTATGCGACGCTGATTCATTGGTCGTCCACACAATATCTGCGCTATTTGTAGTGATATTCTCTACTGAAGGGCCAGCCATAATTTGGGGGGCAGTGGTATCCGGCAAATCCAGTGTTTTGAATTTAACAGGGGCTGATATGCTCGGGCCATTGCCGGCTGCATCGGTGGATAAGGCTGTGAGGAAATAGGTGGTACTAGCGCTTAATCCACTTAAGTATAAAGTGTGATTGGTTACCAGATCGGTTTCTTCCAGTGCGTTAATGCTGCGTCCATCTGTATAAATAGTGCCGCTGGTGGCTGCTTCATTGGTGGTCCAGCGAACGATAGCCGTACTTTCGGTAATGTCTGTAACAATAGGCCCGGTGATTATCGGGGGCGTGATATCCAGGTCTCGTCGCGTGGTAACGGTTAACGGGCCGCTGGTAACCGGTCCATTTCCGGCAATGTCCGTAATCGACACAAACAGTGTGTAGTGAGTGTTGGGTGTGAGACCGGGAACCACAAATTGGTGGCAGACAGCTGCATTATCAAGATTGAAAACGCTGGTCTCACCTGAGCCGGTAGGCTCGAGCGTGATAAAACTGGTCACGGGTTTGTTGGCACAAAAGGTAACCGTGAATGTGTCATAATCAATCGATCTGATGGCAGGGCCTGTGACAAATGCTGGCATTGTTGTGTCTGGCAGGGCCAATGTCCTAAAGTTTGCGGGTTTTGCTATCGCGTTTAAGCCCTGTTTATCTTTTGACGATACCAGCGTGGCATAATCAGTATCGGCCGTTAAGCCAGTCAATAAAACAGAATGTTGGGTAGTTAAGGTGCTTGTGTTAAAGGTATTTCCACCAGCAACCACGACGGTACTGTCAGCGGCTTTATCGGTCTGCCATATGATGACGGCAGAGGAATTAGTAATATTTCTAACAAAGGGGCCCGAAATAATCTTCGGGGGAGTGAGGTCTGTCGCAGGCAGTGCCAGGGTGGTAAAGCTAAGTGTTTGACTGGTGACTTTTCCACCTGAAGAATTAAACGCATCTACCTGAAAGTAATACCTGGAATCCGCTTTCAGATTATTTAACACCACTGCGTGCGCTGCGTTTAAATCATGAACCGATTCAACATTATTCATGGCATTTTCTGCAAGGCCGTAGCGAACCTGGCCAGTACTTGCGCGCTCTGTAGACCAATTTATTGTCGCGTTATGCGCACCAATATCGGTTACAAAAGGCTCTGTAGAAAACGCCGGGAGCGCGGGCGGTGTGCTTGTCTCGCCAGAATTAAATTCACCGATAGCGCAATCTGCACGGTTACCCAAAGCATCGCTTAGGTTGACCCGATACTCATAAAGCGTAGCCGGTGCCAGGCCAGTTAGCAGTTCAATGCCTGCCTTGGAAAAGCTGGAATAAGGTGTTTGAAGCCACTGGTCTGTTCCTTTCTGGCGATAATTAACCATCGCGCTGGCCAGCTCGTCACTCTGCCAGCTAATTTCTGCAAAAGTGACCTTAGCGTCAGCCGAGGGGGCTACACTGCAAGTTGGTGCTGTGGTATCGAGGTCGCTTGTGGTTAAAGCACCAAACACTTTACTGGCAATCTTACCTTGAATATCCGTTGAATAAATCGCACAGCGGTAACCGGTATTCAGTTCAAGGCCTATCAGCGTTAAGAGGTGGTTTTTAGTCAGGTCCATCTTATTGACTTCACGAATGCCATTCGTTGATTCACAGATTAAACGGCTATCGGCATTGAGGTTGGTGCGCCAACTTAAAGTAATGCTATTGCCGGTTAACTTTTCGATAACAACCTGTGAAATGATCTCCAATTCACTGGTCAATTCTGATGAAAGCGTCGTAAAGCTGCTAACGCTTCCTGTGGTTTTGTTACGGGAAAGGTCGCTGGATTCTACGACA
>JBFHPN010000354.1:0-3547 GCA_041592735.1 Oleiphilaceae bacterium
GAAGGATGCCCTGATTTAGAAGGGATTAAGACCTTCATGAATCTTATCATTTGCCTCTTCTTCTGATCTCTGAAGGATGCCCTGATTTAGAAGGGATTAAGACGAAACTCCGTAGCCGTTTTTGAACTCATGTCTGGCTCTGAAGGATGCCCTGATTTAGAAGGGATTACCCTTCGACAGGCTCAGGGCAAGTCGACAGGCTCAGGGCAAGTCGGCAGGCTCAGGAATTAATCAAACGCTCGTTGAGCTTGTCGAAACGCTGAAGGGCTTCCGGCTTATCAGCACGGCTGATCGGCCGTTCAAGGCAGCGTAAAGGGTGCTTTATACTCGCTACCTTTCACCCCTAATTAATAAGGGATAAAACATTGGGGGTTTTATGGAAGGCTTAATGCAAGAAATATTATTCGTGTACCGCGATCTCCTTAGTTGTCGCTCTCCATTACACTATAAAAGCGTTTAGAGAACGAAATGACCTCAAAAACCTGAAATCTAAGTTGGAAAATTTATACAAAGAAAATTAATAAAAAAGTATATTATCGCTAAAAGAGCTAAGCCTGACCCTTTTTCTTCACGATCGCTCGCTGATTCTCTGGTATTTCTTCACAGACCAAAATCGTTTCTATCAACTCATAATACTTTCCGATACTAAAGCCGTATTCCGCTAAATTTTGCAGGGTGACTTCGGGATAACGTTGCGCCAGTGTTTCTAAGGCCAAACTTTGCGAGATGCAATCATGCTGTACTTTTCTGCCGTGCTTGTCCTCTATTCGCCATAACACATGTGTACGTTTAGACATGGGCAGGCGTTCTTCCATAAAGATAACCCACTCCAGTGCAGAGAGCTTATTAATATGTTCAGGCAAGGCATCCAATACTTCGCCCACATGCACAAAGGGGCCGTATTCATGCATCCAGGTTTTGATCAACAATGCCCATAATTCATCGGTTTCTGGTTGCCAGTTGCGTTTAAAAAGCAGGTCAAACATGGCTAACAGCATCCATTTAGATACGGGCCTTTCTTCCGCTAATTCTTGGAGGAAAGTCGGGCCGATATATTTCCAATTACACAGCCCCTTTTTGCGGGCATGCGTTAACAAGGTCAGCGCTTTAGCTTCGGGGCTAAGGAAATGGTGCCGATCAATATATTGTGCCGCTAAGGCATGACGGTAGGTGTCTATTTGTTCAAAACTTACTTTACGAAGTGTCTTACTCATTGCTATTTTCCTTTTGGATTGGTTATATCAAGAAGATGATTTAGCCATAGTAAAGGAGCGGTTAGCGTTGTGGGCTAATCACAAATTTGTGGATGCCCGAGATCCTTTTCATGAGCAGGCTTTATCTAAAAAGGCCCAAAAGCGCCTTAATTGTTCCATGCTGAACATAAAGCCCTGCTCACTGGGATCCTTGTTAACGCTCTAAGAGCTGTTCAAGCTGTTGATAGGCTTTATCTGCCTCTGACTTTGCCCACTGTGCTGAAGGATCCTTGAAGCTGTTTTTAATGGCGCGCTGTTTATTTTTCTTGGCCAGCGCCTCATCTAAGCCGACTAATACATATAAAGTGCCGTCTGGCGAGGTCACCGAGGCATACACACGAGAACCTTCCAGGGGCATCACCAATTCACTTTTATTCACACTTTGTGCATGCGCATCAACCCGTGCATCGTAGGCGTCCCCTGCGGCCGACTCATAATCATTTAAAGATGTTTTCATTTGTACAATTAACTTTCTTGCCAGATCTGCTCTTGCACGTTGTTGTGCAATTTGGAATTTTAAGTTTTGGCTAGCATTCATTTGTTTATAAGAACCCAAACCAGTTACCATACCCTCAAACTCTCCTGTACATGTCCACATTGGCGCCTCTTTTTCTGACGCATCAAAGTAACAATTATTTGCATTCAAAGCCGATAGGTCGGGTGCTTTATTTTCGTTGGACGCACAACCTATCAAACTAAGGGTAAAAACTGCGTTTAAACTCATTTTTAATACTGTATTCATCATTTTCTCCATTTTTAATGTCTTGGTTTTATCTTGCTAGTGTATATCTCGATACATGTCTTATGGGGTTTCGCAAATTTGTGCTTATTCACCTAGCTTTTCAGCGCTGAATAGCTGCCTTTGGTACTAGGTTACTTTGGGCCTGTTTTGCCATACGATAGTGTTTCAGCAGGCCTTGTTCGCGTCTTAATTCGTTGTCTTGTATCTGCTTCTTAAATACGGGGTCGAAGTGAACGAGGTGATTAGCAACATCGGTTGATTTAGTACTATCAAGTGCGAGCGCTGCCATTAAATCATTTGCCATACTCCAAATATGCTCACCTAAACTCTCCCAACCTTTTACTTCACTGACTTTATTTTCTAGTCGCATAAAGCATCGAACTTTCGGTTGTCTCCCCGCTAAGGCATAGCCACCCTCGCTTAGGTGCATATTCTGCCAAATCATGAACACTGATTCTGGTCCATCGTGAACACCTATTCTGATCGAACGTGAACACCAATTCTGGTGTCACCGTGAACACTTTTTCCTGGTTTCCAGACTAAGTGTTCACGATCCAGAATCGCTGTTCATCTTGCCAGAATTCTTCCGCGCATTGATTTTCTATGACTGCTAGCCTTTCCAATTTTTTTGATTGGAGATGGCCATGCCTACCAAGAGATTATCCATGCGAAAACTACGAGAAATATTGCGTCTTCGTTTTAATAATGGCCTTTCCATGCGCCAGATTAATCGCAGCCTCCGGCTAAGTCTGGGCGCTGTGCAAAAAGTCCTATCGAAAGCAGAAGACCTGCAACTTAACTGGAATGCAATCGAAGCTCTGAATGAGCAGGAATTAGCTCAGCTTTTTTATCCTGAAGCTGATACCCGGATATCCAGCACCCTCATGCTGCCGGACTGGTCGGCGGTGTATCAGGAGCTAGCGCATCCCGGCACAACCAAACAACTGATCTGGGAAGAGTACACCCAGGCCTATCCCAATCGCAGTTATAGCTATCCACAATACTGCCACCTCTATAACGAATGGTTGAAAAAGCAGAAGCGCTCCATGCGGATTCTCCACAAAGCCGGTGAAAAGCTGTTCGTCGATTATGCCGGGCAAACCATGCCGATTGTCTGCAAGACAAGCGGTGAAGTACGTTTTGCTCAGATCTTTGTTGCCGTGCTGGGCGCATCTAATTACACCTTCTGTGAAGCCACCTGGACACAGACCTTATCTGACTGGCTAATGAGCCATGCACGTGCCTTTGAGTTCTTTGGCGGGGTGCCAGAAATGGTGGTTCCAGATAATTTAAAAAGTGGCGTCACGCAAGCCTGTCGTTATGACCCTGACTTGAATCCGAGCTATCAGCAACTGGCGGCACATTACGGTACTGCTGTGGTACCGGCACGACCAAGAAAGCCCAAAGATAAAGCCAAAGCGGAAGTCGGCGTGCAAATCATTGAACGCTGGATACTAGCCAGACTCAGACATCATACGTTCTTCTCTCTCGCCGAGCTGAACCAGTGTATTCGTGCCTTGCTAGAGGATGTGAATCATCGGCCCTTCAAGCA
>JBFHPN010000355.1:0-3525 GCA_041592735.1 Oleiphilaceae bacterium
CATCGTCTTTCATATGGGGGGTGCCGCGCTGGATGCCTCCAAAGCGGAGCGTGACCAACTGGCCAGCAAAGCAAAACTTCAATTAAGAATGCTGCTCAAAGGCGCGAAGATTAACTAAAGCCTCCTATTATCTAAGGCCCCTGCTGGCCGCCGAGCTTGGCGCGTTGCTTTAACATGCTCAGCGTAGACTGCAGGCGGCCATCATCTATCTATTGGCATCTATCTATTGGTAATTCAGGACACGACCCGCGGCCGTTTTTGTATCAGTGGTATCGCTGGCACCACTCGAGCCTATGATCAAATGTTGTTCGAACAAGGCTATCGAATTACCCAGAAACTCATTTGATGCAGTACCCGTAATCTGAAAGTCGAGGTTTTGCTCGAGCGCCCCATCTTTATACTCGTATAAATATACTTTGCCTGCTTTGGATAGCGCATCTTGGCTGTAATTAGGGGCAGAAATAACCAGATTATTATTGTTAAAGCGTATAAAGTTACCGAAGTTACTGTTTAACTGGGTATCGTTGGCTTTGATGTAATCGGTTTCAACCCAGATATCCGTACTGCTATTACGGTTATATACATACACCGCGCCTGAATTTTCGGCATCATTATTATGCAGGTCACGGTTAAATCCAACCGAACTGTTATCTTCTCCGGTTGCACCTACGAACAGAATATCATCAGATATAGCTAAAGCAGTACCAAAGAAATCGGCCGCATCACTATTACTGGATTTAAGATATGCATTGGCCTCTATTATCTTTGCGTTACTGATGGAATAGACATAAACGGCACCTGAATTATTACGATTATTATTATCAAAGGTATCCAAATCATCCTGATCTACCAGCTTACTTAGAGGGCCACGACGATTGTGATCCTCGAAAGGTGCTCCCACAGCGATCATGTTATCCGCAAGCGCCAAGGAAGAACCGAATAAATCACCGCTTCCGGGATTAAATGCCTTGAGCGTGGTATTTAACGTGATGCCTTGAGCACTGTCATCAAGATTATAAACATAGACCGCGCCAGAATTAGGAAATCTTGAATCGCCTGCAGCACCATTCGCACTATTTTCATTAGGTGCTGAAATCAATAAAAATTCTGCTGATGAGGCCAGTTTTGAACCAAAGCCTTTATCAAAATCACCATCACTAATCTGATTAATTTCAGGCTTAATGTAATGTGTTTCTGTCCAGGCATTCTCCTGCGCATTGAATGAATAGACATAGACAGCACCCGAATTCGGGGCTGTATTATTTACTTTAAGTGCGTCTGTACTCGCTGAACTATTTAAATTAACACCGGCGGCCTGGCTGTCTTCACCTGGTGCAGAAACAAATAAAACATTACCGCTTAAGCTAACCGCCGTACCGAATTTATCGCCTGATTCACTATTTGAAGATTTAATAACGCTATGCAATTGCCAGTTGCCGTCACTATCTTTATCAAAAAGCATGACCGCACCAGAGGAAGGCGCAGAGGTATTATTGGCAAAACTGTTATTCAGAAAAATACCCTGCCCATCGCTACTTTCATTTGGAATACCCAAGGCTAAAAACTGATTATTTACGGCGACTATGCTTCCCAGGCGATCATTTGCATCGATTTCGTTTTCAGGGAGCGGTATTGCGGTTGCAGTAAAATCGTTAATACTGTCTCGTGTCAGTATAAATTTAATTTCTTCTGTCAAATTCACAACACGACTCACCGAGGTTTCATCCTTGTTTTCGGTACATTCCAAACCTGTTCTGGGCACTATCGCATTGGCACGTACATTGAAAATAAAGGAATTCGTACCCACCTTCACATTAGGCTTAACGGATGTCAGATCTTCATCGATAGCGTCTGTTTTCAACACGCCATCCTGCTCATACTGAAGAGTAAAGGTAATTGAATTTATCTCTGGAACAGACAAATCAAGTTCAGCGCGGGCCTCATCGCTCAGATATGCAAGCATGTCCGGCGTGAATTCCTTTCTGAGAAGAATGATAGTGGGTTTATTATCATCATTGAGGATGATTTGCCCTAGTTCATCTCGCTTATAATCCTCAAGAAAACGCGGTGTTATCTCGATTTCATTCGTTAAGAAAGGTGCCGAAAAGGTTACTTCACGGAAACGATTATTCACTGTTTCAGGATCGAAGGTATCCAAAATGGTATTGAAACCGCCTCTGATCAGGGTGAAATCCACCGAAGACCATAATTCAAATACAAAGGGTGAATCATCGGTACAGAAAGGTTGTTCGGGTTCAACGAACGGATCTGGCTCACTTAAGGAATTTTCACGACTACATGCAACTAAAACAGTGATCAAACTTATCAATAATAGGAAGCGAAATGTTGTAGTAGCTGACTGCCGAGCGATGTGCATGTAGAAAAAATTCCTTATAAGCGCAAAATAGGACTATCCAGATTATAGCGGGATTATACGTGTATAAGTATTTGACTAGATTGATGTTGGACACATTTTTTAAAGGTATCCAACGAAAGTACACAAATATACAAAAAAACAGATAGCTAAGCGCCTCGATTCCCTGCTGGCGCTAGCCTTTAATAAAGTCAATTCTTGAAATAATGTTCCAACCTGCTCAGCAGCTAATACTACTCGTTATGTTCAGTGGTGCTGAAGGTATAAGAGGCCACCAGATTTTTTTCATCAAAACGGATGACTAAATCCGTCGCTCGCTTTTCTTGAAACAAGGCATATCCATAGCTTCCATACGTCCAGGTTTTCTGACCACTTTCAAGGCCTGTGCGCCAGGGTGAACCAAACATTTCTATTATTTGTTTTTGTGTCGTTTTGCCAATTTCAATTCGACCGACATCATGCACCGGAAACTCCTTTCCAAATGACGCACACCCCGACAGAAGAACAATCATTGCCAGTGACAGTGTCAGACTAATTTTTTTGATAACGCTAAAACAGGATAAAACCGCCATACAAATTCCTCAAAGAAAGAACGCTATTAACATATGCGCGGATTCTGAAACCCCGTTAATCAAGTGTCAATATAATTAATAGTAACAGGTAGGTAGAAAGGGGTCGATTTGTCACCGACCTCTTACCCCTTACCCCCTTTTCACTTTTATCTTTACAGAAGCTTTACACTTACTAGACCCATCTTGACTTGCAGCTAATTTATACTCAAATCATAGCGATTGATCCGTAGCCCAATTAACACGGATTCCGATGAACAATTGAACAAAATTCAAGGTGGCCAAAAAATGTTTAAAACCTCACTGCTTTTCGTTTTCATAGGTGTACTTATCATAAGTGGGCTCTCTGGGTGCAGCGGAGGTGCGTCGAATAACACTGGCTCATCTGACAGTGTGATAGAAAATGACAAGATTGAAACAGAATACTATCAAGTCCAATTTACGTCTCAGCCTGAACCGATCACTAAAGACGCTTATGCAGAATTTGCTTTCAGCGCAAACGCCCAAGTGGATTTTCAATGTCGCTTGGACAACGAAGATTTTATTAACTGCACCAGCCCTTACGCGGTCTTTCCTTTAGCC
>JBFHPN010000356.1:0-3511 GCA_041592735.1 Oleiphilaceae bacterium
CGAATCACCGAAACAGCCAAAGCCCTCTGGTATATATATTTAAGCCTGACAGCGGCATGTGCCTTGGCATATTGGGCCGCGGGCATGGATGTGTTTGATGCGGTTTGTCACAGTTTTGCAACAATTGCGATCGGGGGATTTTCTACTCACGACGCCAGCATCGGTTTTTTTAATAGCGCGACCATCGAAATGATTGCGGTATTTTTCATGTTCGTTTCCGGGGTCAACTTTGCGCTGCACTTCACCGCATGGAAACGCAATAGCTGGCGAACCTACTTTACCGACCCGGAATTTCAATTTTACGCAGGCCTGATGGTGTTGGTGGCAGTGCTGACCATTACTGTCTTGTATTTCAGCGGAACCTATGGATTTACCGAGGCATCCACCAAGGGGCTGTTTGAAGTGGTATCGATCGCCACCACCACGGGTTTCGCCACCGCTGACTTTACAACCTGGCCCTTTGTTCTGCCCTTTCTACTCTTTCTGATTGCCTTTGTGGGAGGCTGCGCAGGTTCGACCGGAGGCGGGATGAAGGCGATCCGGGTATTACTTATCTACAAACAAGGCTTGAGAGAAGTAAAACGGCTTATTCATCCGAACGCTATTATTCCAGTAAAGGTCGGGAAAAAACCGGTTCCGGACAGAGTTATTGAAGCCGTCTGGGGCTTTTTTTCGGTTTATCTTTTCGTTTTCGTTGTGTTATTGCTATTGTTACTGGCAACCGGGCTAGATCAAGTCACCGCCTGGTCCGCAGTAGGCGCAACCATTAATAATCTTGGCCCCGGGCTGGGAGATGTTGCCGGCCATTATGGCAATATTCCAGATACGGCAAAATGGATTCTGTGCTTTGCCATGCTCATGGGGCGACTGGAAATATTTACACTGCTGATTCTGTTTACTCCGGCTTTCTGGCGCAATTAATCATTCTAAGACCCAAGAATCCAAAGATCAGCACACTTACGTATAAGCAAGTTAGATTAATTAAAGTCTTTTATTTACGTTAACCCGGCTTGATGTCATTTTCGTCTGGCTAACAGCTGAACCCTAAAATAAGAAACAGGCTCGTTATATCGATCCATGGTGCCACCACCAAGATGATGGAATAACGCAATACGAGCACAAAACGCGGTAAGGTTTATGTATATCAAGTTATTTCTGTGTATTTTGTTAAATGCGTGGCTGCTGATACTGCCCGCGCAAGCTGACATGCTGCCCTCCAGTGATCTTAACGGCAGCCAGCATCAACATACAGATCCGGCCAAACAGACACCGACACTCGATCTGCGGCAAGCTTCATGGGGGCAGGCCGAAGAATTCAAATTAGACGGGCTCTGGCATGCTTACTGGGGTGCCTTTGTGGACCCGGCAGAGATTCACCATACCGAGCTGGAACCTTTTCTATTTCCTGTACCCGGTGTATGGAGTGATCAGCCACGCAAAAAAAATCGCCATGCACTCGACTCATTTTTTATCGAACAGCATGCCCCTGAAGGAGAGCAGCTCTCGGAGAATGCCAGCAAAGTGCTGCCCGCTCTTGGCTTCATGACCTATCATGCCAAAGTTCTTTTACCCAACAATCTTGGGGATGTTTTCCTGTATATTCCCGATATGCCCAGTGCTTATAAGCTCTTCGTGAACGGCATAGAAGTCGCTCGCAATGGTGAGACGGGGTACTTCCAGAACACTGAAAAACCGGGTTTTTTACCCAAAGTAGTGCGTTTGAGTCATCAGGGTGAGCTAGACCTGGTCATCCATCTCTCCAACTTTCATTACAGAGAGGGAGGCATCTGGTTCAGTTTGCGCTTAACAGATGAAACCGGATATTTCGCAATGGCGCAACAGCCTGTTATCTCTGCCGTATTCTTTGCCGCCATCTTGATAGCCATTGGTCTTTATAATTTTTCATTCTTTGCCTTCCGCTCAAAAGAGGTCGCGGCACTGTATTTCGGCTTGCTGTGCTTAACGGTAGGCATTCGCAGACTACTCATTGATGAACGCGTCCTTTACCTTTTCGACTGGTTTGACTGGGCGACACTGCAACGCATTGAACACCTGTGTTTTTATTTATCCCTGCCTTTGTTCATGAGTTTTTTTACGACACTTTACCGAAAACATATACCTGCCAATATCCCCAAGATATCCTGGATCTTAATCAGCCCCTTCGTTGTTATCTGTTTGATATTTACCAACCGGATTTACACAGAATTGAACCTGCCGTTTCAAGTTCTGGTTCTGATATCCATGTCTTTTGCCATCCTGATGTACATCCAGGTTGTTCGCGCCAAAGGCAAACAGGTAAAAGTATTCGGCATCAGTTTAGGTATCTTGTTGCTGACGGTCATACATGATGTGTTAAAGGCAAACGGTCTGGTGGGCACTAACGTCAATATTGCACACTTTGGCGTGTTGGCCTTTATCATTGCGCAATCCATTGCACTTCAGAGAACGTACCTGAAAAGCCTGGATCTGGTGGAAGCCATGTCTCGACAACTGAAGACCCGTAATAAAGAACTGGTAGAGATGGATGCATTCAAAGATGAATTCCTGGCCACCACCTCGCATGAATTAAGAACACCTTTGCAAGGTATCGCAGGGCTCGCCAAAGTCTTACAGGACGATGCAAACGAACATTTCAGCCCTGACCAAAAAAGCAAAATATCATTAATTGCTAAAACGACCCAACGGCTGAGCATACTGGTTAACGATATCCTCGATTTTTCCGCCATCAAACATGGAAAAATAAAACTCAACCGCAGTACTACCGACTTAAAAGCCTTGGCAGAGCTAACCTTATCAACGGTTTCTCCCTTATTGCGCAATAAAGACATACGGCTAAGTGCCAGTATTGCAGAAGACGCCCGATTCATTAAAGTAGACGAATTCCGTTTCCAGCAAATTTTGATCAACGTAACTGGCAATGCGGTCAAATATACCGAACGCGGTTTTATTGAGCTGGCGAGTTATACCACCAGCGAACACCTGATTATTGAAATATCTGACTCAGGTGTCGGCATCCCCTTCGAAAAACGGCAATCCCTGTTTCGTCCCTTTGAACAAACTCACGTGGAGGGCCACCTCACGGCATCCGGAACAGGTCTGGGTCTATCTATCAGCAAACAACTGGTAGAACTGCATGGCGGACACCTGGAAATCAACAGCCAAGTAGGTAAAGGCACTACCGTCACCATTACCTTACCCATGGATATCCTCACCGAAAACACCCTGCCCCCTGCAACGCTCGCCAGCGATCAAAGCAGCCAACGGGCACGGGAATACGAGCATAGTGCCATCACCAGCTCTCAACCTGAAACCGTCAATCAAGATTATTCAGGTATGCCACAGGATTCTGGTTTATCAGGTAAACACACTGATAATGGCCCATTGATTTATATTGTGGACGATGAAGCCGTAAACCGTGAGCTCTTGGCTAGCCTCCTGCTGAAACAGGGCTACCGTGTTGAACAATTTACCGATGGTATCAGTGCGCTAACTGGCCTGACTCACACCTTAC
>JBFHPN010000357.1:0-3510 GCA_041592735.1 Oleiphilaceae bacterium
AGTATTTGGGTATTTCTTAGCAGGTTTTGAAGATCTACGAGCAGCTTTTTATGGTCACCGGAGTGACCATAAACGGGTCTCAGAGTTCGGCATTATGATAGACGTTCTGTACATCATCCAGATCATTCAGCATCGATAAAAACGTGTGGAAAACATCTGTATCTTCTGCGCTTAAGGGTGTACTGGTTTGTGGCACAAACTGGATTTCATCGACCTCGAAATCAACTTCTTTTTCTGTTCTGCCTTTTACAATCACTCCAAAGTGCTCGTTTAAGGCATTTTTTGCTTTGAAATAATCGGTATGCGGTGCAAATACCGTTATTTTTCCGTCTTCATTTTCGATATCGCTGACATCAACATCGGCTTCCATAAGCGCTTCCAGTACTGCCTCTTCGTCATCATGTTTGAACATAAAAATAGCGCAATGATCGAACATGTGGCTGACGGTGCCCTGGGTGCCAATTTTTGATTTCGTTTTAGTGAAACACTGGCGAACGTCCCCAAAGGTTCTGTTCGGGTTATCGGTTAAGCAGTCAACAATCACCATGGCATTGCCTGGGCCGAAACCTTCATAACGCGCGCTCGCGAAATCCTCACCCGCGCCGCCCTTTGCTTTGTCGAGCGCTTTTTCAATGACATGGCTGGGAACCTGATCTTTTTTTGCTTTATCTATCAAGATTCTCAGCGCTAAATTTCCATCCGGATCTATTCCGCCAGCTTTGGCACATACATAAATTTCTCTACCATACTTACTATAGACTTTGGCTTTGGCGTCGGAGGTTTTCGCCATTGATTCTTTTCTATTTTGATAGGCTCGGCCCATGATGGATTCTTCCTGCTAAAAAAAGTCGAATATTAAACCTATCTCTGGTGTGAATAAAGTGTTGCTTGTCGCAAAGCGCAATTTGATATGATCAAGATCAATTGCTACTTGTAGCGCGGGCAAAAAAAAACCGCTTGCGCGGTTTTTTTAAACTGGGTGTGGCTTAACAACGGAAGGTTAAACCATTCTGGCCAGATTAGCCGATATTAAATAACTCGCCCAATTTAGTCGCCAGCATCATATCGCCTTCTGCACGTAACTGACCTGCCATGAACGCTTGCATACCGTCTGTTTCGCCACTGACGATGCCTTTCAGGGTTTCAGTATTCATAATAAGCGTAACTGAAGGATCATCGTGATCGCCTGCAGTTAGTTCACATTTGCCATCGCTGATGCTTAAGCTGTAATTTTCGTCGTCTTCAATATTGAACTGGAATACGAGGTCGAGGCCGCTTGCTGCGTCAGCGTTGAAATTTTGCTTTAGTGTCTCAAAAGTAGAAGCTACAGACATGAGAATACCCTTTATGTGTATCAATTATCACCAGGTTATAAAAACTAAAGATAACCGGCATGAATGTGAAGCTGTATTTTTTTCACGGATGAAGATTAGAGACAAAAAAAAATCTTGTCAACTACAAAGCGAACGCTTGTTTGAAATTATTTGTGCGTTCTAGCTTGTAAAGTCATAAAATGCCCGCACATAGGGTTTTCCAATTGCATTATTACGCATGTTTAGGCATGCAAAAAGAGGGTGTTAGCGTGGATTTTTTAATGGAATACGGCGTTTTTCTGGCAGAGACGATCACAATTGTGCTGGCTATTTTAATAGTTATTGCAGCAGCGGGCAGCGCTGCGATGAAAAATAAAAAACCGGAACACAAGGAAATGCATGTCGAAAAAGTTAATGACAGGCTCAAAGATATCCACGATACCCTGGAATCTTCACTGTTAACTAAAGAACAGCTTAAGGCCATCAAAAAACAACAGAAAGACGCTGAGAAAGCCGCTAAAAAATCCAAAGACGGCGCAGACAATGCTCAAAAGGGGCGGGTATTCGTGTTGTCTTTTAATGGTGATATCAAAGCCAGTGAGCTTGATTGCTTCCGAGAGTCGGTTACGGCTGCCCTGCAAATCGCCCGGCCCGAACAGGATGAAATAGTGGTGAAGCTGGAAAGCCCGGGAGGCATGGTGCACTCTTATGGTCTAGCGGCTGCGCAATTGGATCGTATTAAAAAAGCCGGCATTAAATTGACGGCCTGTGTCGATAAAGTCGCCGCAAGTGGCGGGTATATGATGGCTTGCGTAGCCGACAAGATAGTGGCGTCTCCGTTTGCAATTATGGGATCTATTGGGGTGGTCGCGCAGTTGCCGAATTTCAACAAGGTACTCAAAAAGAATGATATTGATTATGAAATTCTTACTGCAGGTAAATACAAACGTACATTAACTATTTTTGGTGAAAATACCGAAGAAGGCCGTGAAAAATTCAAGGCCGACCTGGAAGATACGCATGTACTATTCAAGGCATATGTCGCAGAACGCAGACCATCGGTAGATATAGAAGCCGTGGCCAATGGTGATATCTGGTTTGGTACCCGTGCTCTCGAAGTATCGCTGGTGGATGAGTTAAAAACATCAGACGAGTACATTGCCGAAGCCTGTCGAGAAGCCGATGTATTTACGCTTGAGTTTAAAGATAAAAAACATCTGATGGATAAGTTGGGCGTGGCGATCAGCAGCGGTATTGAACGCTCCGTCAGCCGTTTACTGAATGAGTTGAATATTACGCGCGGCATGCGCTGAGCTCACATAGTCTGGTTCAATGTGCGATAGCGTTCATTGAACCACTCAATTTAATGCTTTGCCCAAACACTCTCATAAAGCGCTGCAAATAAAATAAGACACCCGCCTGCCAATGTTCGTAAATCGATCGTTTCATCAAGCAATAAGTAAGCGAAAAGAGTGGCATAAACAACTTGCAGACTAACAATCATCGAGACTTTTTTTGCAGAAGCATGCTTTAGGGCAAAGGTTTTTTGAGTGTGTGGGATGGCAGTAAACACGCTCCCTAACAAAAGCAGCAAGAGAATGTGCTCGCTGGTGAGGCTGCCAGCCTCGATAGTCACGAAAGGAAAGAGCACGGCAGCGCTGATAAACGCATGATAGGTCATGATGGTAAAGGCAGGTACATGCTGAGACAGGTATTTAGAGACCAGAATGTTGCGCATCGAAACGGCAAACGCCGAAAGTAATCCAAAAGCGACGCCTGCGGTAATATTATTGCTCAGGGATAAGCTGGGAACCATCAAGAACACCCCTGAAATCACCAGCAAGGCCATTATGATGTCGAGCATATGAAGCCGGGTATTTTTAATAAAGGGCTCTAAAAAAACCGTTATGACCGGAAAGGTGAACATTGAGATAATGCCAATGGCCACGGTAGATAATTGCATGGCTTGAAAGTAGGCCGTCCAGTGCACCGTGAAAAGCAGGCTGCAGAAAATCAAAAGAGCCAGTCTGCCAGGGTGTTTTATCCAGAGTGCTTGTTTTAATAAAAGAACCATCAAGAGCACTACAAACCCGCAAATCAGGGTTCGGTAGGCGATGATATCAATGGCGGGATAGGGTAATAGCTTAGAAAACAGGGCCGTTCCGCCAAATAACAAGGCAGCGGTATGCAAGTGCAG
>JBFHPN010000358.1:0-3509 GCA_041592735.1 Oleiphilaceae bacterium
TATTGACTGGGCCTGGCGCAAAAGACGCATTAGTATTAAATAGATCATCCAAGTTAGATTGAGCATCTCGAGTGACGATTTCTTTCCAGCCATCCGTAGTTTCATGTTCAAGAACGATGCTGATATTAAATCCGTCATAACTTCCACCATGCTCAACCCAGCTAGCGCTTGTATCAAAGCTTCCTTTTCTAACGCCACCAATGGTTCCATTAATATCTTTTCGTGATTTGGTGATGATATTGATGACACCGGCAAAAGCATCGGCACCATACATGGCCGACCCCGGACCCCGGATGACTTCAATTCGGCTGATAGACTTCACCGGCATACCACCCCAGACATTGTTGCGATTACCAAAAACCAAATCGGTAACCGGCGTGCCATTGATAAGCACTAAGGTTTGGGAGTTATATTGGGAGGTGATACCACGAATATTGTATTTGGGCGGAAACGTTTGACTTGAACGACCAACATGTAAACCAGGAACCGTTTCCAGCACTTGATCAAGATCCGTCGCCCCCATGGCAACAATATCTTCCTCAGTAATCACCGTAGCAACAGCAGCGGCTTTATCGAGCGGGGTGGCGGTGCCGGTGGCAAGTGTCGTTACGCGAACTTGCCCCAGTTCTTCAAGAGACATTGCCCATAATGAATCCTCATTGGCATCTAACACGCCCGCATGAACAAAGCATGCCAGGAAGAGGGAGCTTGATAGTTTGGAATTCGAGGTGATTATTTTTCTTGTTATATTCACAATATCCTCCAACAACGGGGAGTTCATTAAATGCATGATATATCAGTATAGGCACTTAATGCGTCTTGTCACGGTTGTCTTATCGATATCTTTTAGAGATTGAAACTAAGCTGCGCAAAGGCAGCTTATTTTAGGGGCCCTGGCCGTTCAATCCCGAAACCTTGAGCGAAATCCACACCAATGGCTTTTAAGACATCAGCGGTTGCCTGATTTTCAACAAATTCAGCAATAGTTTGCAGGCCGGCCGCATGGCTGATGCCGTTGCAGGCCTCGACTATGCCGCGATCGATGGGGTTGCTTAGTAAATTCAGAACAAAGCTGCCATCTATTTTCAGATAATCAACCGGTATGGTTTTCAGGTAAGAAAATGAGCTCATGCCAGCACCAAAGTCGTCGAGCGCAAATTTAAAGCCCTCGTCTCTGATTTCAGTAATGAATTCAACGGAAGATTGAAAGTTGTCTATGGCGGATGTTTCGGTGATTTCGAGGCATATTCTTTCAGGTTTTAGCTGGTATTTTTTTAGTAAGGCTCTTAAGTCATTAAAAAAAGCTTTATCACTTAATGAGGAGCCTGAAAGGTTAATAAAAAAAGCCCCTTCGTCTTTTTTACCCAAGCCAGATTCGGATAAATATTTAAAAGCATTTTCAACAACCCAGCGGTCCAGTTTCGGCATTAATTTATAACGTTCAGCCGCAGGTATAAACTCGCCGGGAAAAACCAGCCGATCTCCCTCCGCCAGGCGCACCAGAAATTCACCGTGCAGGCCAGAATTTGCTTTCTGCAGGCTTTTCATGGGTTGAAAATGTAAAACAAACTCATTGTTCAGGATGGCTTGTTTAATTTTACTAACCCAATTCATCTCATTGCGGCGCTTTAAATATTCCGGGTCGTATTCATCAAACCATTGAATGCCATCGTGACCCTTTTCTTTTGCGGTATTGCAGGCCATATCGGCACAGCTCATGGCACTGAGCACGGATGTAGTTTTATGATTGATCCCGACGATACCAATGCTAATACTGGTGGAGTAGCTTTTGTTTTCCCAGGTAAAGTTGAGATCTCTAATGGCGGCTTGAATGCTTCTGCTGACTTTCAAGGCTTTTTCCTGATCAGTATTGCTCAGTAAAATGCCAAATTCGTCGGCACCCAGGCGGGCAATTTTATCTCTTGATTTTGTCTGTCTTAGAAGGATCAGTGATATTTGCTTGAGTAATTCATCACCCGCTACGTGACCGCAGGTGTCATTGACGATTTTAAACTGGTCAAGATCCAGTGACATCAAGGCATGCTGAGAATGTTCTTGCAAAGCTTGCTCTATGGTTGTTTGAAGGAAGTGCTCAAAGTGTTCCCGGTTTGCCAGGCCTGTTAGTTGATCGTGATAGGCCAGGTGCTCCAGGTCCTGTTCAACCTGCCGTTTGGCATGGCGCACTTCGCTCTCTCTGATTTCACGTTCGATGGCAGGAATCAGCCGCGTCAGGTTGTCTTTCATGACGTAATCCTGAGCACCTTGACGCATGCTGTTGACGGCATCCGGTTCGGATATTTCGCCAGACACAATAATAACGGGTAAGTCCGGATTGAGTTCGCGGATGGAATTCAGTGCTTCAGAAGAGGAATAACCAGGCATATTGTGATCGCAGATCACCAGGTCCCATTCGTCGTCCTGTAAGGCAGCTCTGACGGCTGTGTCGTTATCGACTCGCTTTGAATGTGCGTTTAAATCATTTTTTTTGAGTTCGCGTAACAGCAATACGGCATCGTCTTCGGAATCATCAACGATTAAAATATTATACATACGAATCAGTCTTTTCTTATTTGGTCGACAAATTGACGGCGACCCAGGTGAGTATGTTGAGTAATCTTTTTTGTGCAGTCCCTGCGCTTATACGTTTTTAGTTCTGTATTATCTATCTTTCATTCGCTCATTGAATAGCGTGTATTTTTGTTTTGTCTGAATAAGTTTGTAATAACGCTACTTAATGAACAGCCCGCCTTTTATTAGAAAGCGCCTGTTTTTCAGTTTGCAATTGATCATTTTAGATGATTAACAGCTAAATACAATCAAGCACTTATATTTTTTTTACTTGAGACAAGGCTTTAGCTCTTGGCACTGAACTGTTAGAGCTTTGGGGGAATAAGGTAAAGAAAAATGTCGTGCCTGCTTCCTGGGCGGAGTCCACCCAGATTTTTCCATGATGACGCTCAACAATTCTGGCCACGGTGGCTAAGCCAATACCTGTCCCCTCAAATTCCTCGGCAGAATGTAATCTGTTAAACGGTTTGAATAACTGGCTGGCATATTTCATATCGAAACCGGCACCGTTATCTTTTATATAATAAACGGTGTTACCCATTTGCTCCTGGCAGCCTATCTCAATGGACGAGCACTCTTTTTTCTGGCTGTATTTCCAGGCATTGGATATCAGATTATCCATTAGAATTTCTACCAGAACAGGATCGCCCATCACATACATATTTTCTTGTAATGTTAGTTTAAGGTCCCGTTTTTGATTGTTGGCGGTTAATTCAGCCACAATTTTAGTTGCCAGTTCCGTTAAATTAACCTGTTGTTTTTTTAATTCCAGACGGGTAACTCTGGATAGTTGAAGTAAATTATTGATGAGTTGTGCCATTTTAGCGCTACCGGCGCGTACTCTGCTTAAATAATGCAGGGCGGTGCTATCTAGTTGATCGCCGTAATCTTCTTCCAAGGCAAGGCTGAAGCCATCTATCGTTCTCAAGGGGGCTTTCAAA
>JBFHPN010000359.1:0-3489 GCA_041592735.1 Oleiphilaceae bacterium
GATTCGCGAATACCAGAGATAGCCTCCGGCACCGACCAGTATATTCGCCAAAGCTGCCGCAAGGTAGACACCTGTCAGCGCATAAGTACTGGTAAATATCAGGATGAAAGGAATATATAATCCAATTAATCTACAAAATGACATAATTAGGGAGGGCAGGGGTCTGCCCATGCCATTGGCCATGGAAGAGAGCACCATGATTCCCCCCAGAAATAAATAGCTGAAGGGTAAAATTCTCAGGTAATAAGAAGCTGAGTGGATGACGGCCTGATCATCCGAAAAAAGACCAGCAATACTCTCAGCAAAAAACCAAAGAACCAAGGCAGCCATTAATCCCCAATAAACCATAAATCTTAGGCTGATAAAAATACCAGAAAACACACGGGCATAGTTTTTTGCACCCCAATTTTGGCCAACAAACGGACCCATGATGGAGGATAGCCCCATAATAACCACCAGAAAAAGTGATTCGATGCGTGAGGCAACACCAAAGCCTGCTACTGCTTCAGGGCTATAGTTAGCAACAAACCATGTTGTCAGGGCCACGGATAGCGGCGCAATCAGGTTGGTTCCGGTGGCTGGAAAGGCAATCCTTAAAATAGCTTGCCAACTTTCACGCATTTTCCGTAAGCAGGCTTGTGCATTTAGAAAATTGAATTTATAGATCAGAAAATAAAGGCCGATAACAAGCGCAATACCATAAGATATAACGGTGGAGATAGCTGCGCCTGCAAGACCCAGTTCGGGAAATCCGAAGAGGCCAAATATGAGAATCGGATCAAGGATCATGTTAACAATTGCCACGCTGATCATCACAAGCGCGGGCAGTTTAGTATTCCCGGCAGCCCGTATGGCAGAGTTACCAACCATCGGAATTACCACAACAAAACTACCCATAAACCAGATATCCATAAACTCATGGATTGCTGGCATTAAATGTGGCGGCGCACCTAATATTTTAAATATCGTATCCATGAATAAATAGCCATTGACGGCAAACACGATGGCTACCACCAGGGCGATGATTAATGCATTGCTGGTGTAGGCCTGTACCAGCAACATTTGTTGAGCACCTATGGCGCGTGAAATGACGGATGAAGCACCGATACCAATACCAAATGCAATACTTAATAAGATGGACGTGACCGGCATGGTAAAGCTCATGGCCGCTAAAGGCTCGGTGCCTAACTGGGCAATGTAAAATGTATCGACAATATTCATAGACATGATGGCGAGTATGCCGGCGATCATAGGAATCGACATGTCGAATAACTGTTTGGGTATATGGCCTGAGGTAAGGGTAGAATTCTTCAAAAGTAAATCGATTGTTAGGTAGTGATTATAAGTCTTCCGCTTTGTTTTGGGGCTTTACATTGATCGAAGCAGTACTGTTTTGGATAGGTGATTCGGTTTCTTTTTTCGCCTTGGTGTCGGATTTTTTGCTGCTTTTGAGGTTAACTTTCCGTTTAAACTCATCGAGTTGTTCTTCCTGGGCTTCGAGCATGCTCTGCAATGCCTCTTCCTGTTCACCGATAAAGTGTAAAGACAGATTAAAGGCTTGTCTGGTGAACTCAAGTACACGGTTAAAACCCTCATCGGATAATTCTCTGGCTTTATCCTGGGAACGATAAATATTAATAAATAAGCGTTCACGTTCATAATGAAGAGGTAAGCGTCCCACCCCCCAGTCATTTAAAATACGCCATGTTTCGGGTGAATAAGTGCGTGAATATTTAAGAATAAAAGGAATGGGGTCATTACGGGCCAGCAATGCGGAGAGCCTTAAAATCAATTCAAAAGATAAGGTGGCGGTACCATTTTCAACCGCTTCAATGATTGACTTGTCTTTAAGATTGATCGCTTCGCTTAATTCATTAACGGTTAAACCTGCCACTTCTCTTAAATCTTTTAAGGAGGCGCCTGCATTAATCATCAGTTTTAATTGGTCTTGCGACTGAATAATCGCTTTTCCAACTTTGTATGAGGTATCTCCGGTTTTCTTGGCAAATTTAAATGCACTGGATGTTGCACCAGAGATTTTATCGAAAAAACTGGAGAGGCTGTCGTCAATCTGGCGCGTATTTTTTTTGGCAGGTTCTTTAGGCTCTGTATCCGTTTTTTTTTCGGTGGCTGATTTTTGAGGGGGGGTAACTTTTTTTGAGGGTTCTTTCTTGGTCATGAACGCGCTCCACCTGATAACAGAAATAATGAACATACACCCCTAACTATAAGCCAAAACAGAAGATTTGCTATAAAGAAATCTTCTGTTTTTATTTTCCTTGTCAGTGTTTAGCGCTCAAAGTTTAATGTTGAGTGACTGCAGTCATGACATTCTTTTTATAGAGAAAATCAAGCAGTACCTGGGCACTTTCTTCGACAATAAAGTCAGGCTCCTTAGGCTTGTTATAGTTCTCCAGTGCTTCTTTTTCAGTATGTTTTTTCCAGTCGTCCAGTGTTTTGAACGTCTCCAAACCTTTTAATTCACGGCGTTTATTCACCAAAGCCAAGCGTTTATTTTCTAATTCGGCATCTTCAGCCTGACGGGTTTTCTTGTTAAGGCTGATGGTATTTTTATCACGCTGACTGGTCAGGAAGGCGATTTCTTCAAGCAATAATTGGTATTCTGGGTGTGTATTCATTCGTTGCTTGTGGCCATCCATTAATGCCATGTTTTCCAAAGCAAAATTAGTAATCATCTGGTATTGTGCCGGCGCAATGGCATCCCACTTCAGAGCATGTTCCAGAGCATCTTCACCTACTTGTGTGGTGTCGTAGGTGTCCGGGATGACGATATCCGAAATGACGCCCTGGTGCTGGGTGCTGGCGCCAGAAATGCGATAAAATTTTGCCTGGGTGATCTTTAACTGGCCATGATTTAATGGTCTGACTGATTGCACCGTGCCCTTACCAAAGGTCTGCGAACCAATGATCAGACCTCTTCCATAATCTTGAATAGCACCTGCAAATATTTCAGAAGCTGAGGCGCTCAGGCGATCCACTAGTACAATCAAAGGGCCGCCGTAGACAAGTTCGGGATCTGGGTCTTCGAGTACATCAATTCGGTCATTTGCGCTACGAATTTGAACGGTTGGCCCCTTATCAATGAATAAGCCGGTTAGCTGGTTTGCTTCATCGAGGGAACCGCCGCCATTGCCACGAAGGTCAATAATCAAACCATCAATTGATTGGTCCTGCTGAAGGTCATTTAGTAACTTGATAACATCACGGGTCGTGCTTTTGTAATCTGGATCACCTTCCTGCATGGCTTTAAAGTCTGCATAGAATGTTGGCAAGGTAATCACACCAATTTGATGTGTTTTGCCATTTCGTTCAATCTTTATGGTAGAGCTGCTAGCTGCCTGCTCCTCTAATTTGACTTTGTCGCGCGTTATTTTGATTATTTCTGTTTTGGTATCGGCCTGGCTGGTGCTAGGGATAACTCGTAAGCGGACTACCGAGTGTTTCGGCCCTCTTATAAGGTCTACCACC
>JBFHPN010000360.1:0-3484 GCA_041592735.1 Oleiphilaceae bacterium
TAGTGCCTCTGGCGCTGTTAATCGCTTATGGGGTGGTGCGATTAGCCAATGTTCTCCTGGGAGAGATTCGCGATACTTTGTTTGGCCGGGTCACTGAGCGCGCGATGCGGCGGATCGGTTTACGCGTATTCGAACATCTGCATGCGCTGGATTTGGCTTTTCATTTGAATCGTCGCACAGGGGGCTTGTCGCGGGATATTGAACGAGGTACCAATGGCATCAGTTTTTTGATGCGTTTTCTGATTTTTAATATCGTGCCGACCTTTCTCGAGCTGTTTCTGGTAATGGGTATTTTATGGCAGCAATACCGATTTGAATTTGCCTTGATTGTATTCATATCGGTGATTAGCTATGTCGTGTTTTCCAAGGTAACCACCGACTGGCGCACCCAGTTTATCCGTGAAGCTAATCAGGCCGATAGTCGTACCCACTCACGGACCGTCGATAGTCTGCTAAATTTTGAAACGGTGAAATACTTCGCCAACGAAGATTATGAAGCGCGGCTTTATGATAAAGAGTTGGCGTGCTGGGAGCAGGCGCGTCGAAAAAATCGCCTGACCCTTTTTGCCCTGAATGGCGGGCAAGCATTTATAATTGCGGCTTCCTTAACCGCTATGCTGATATTGGCTGCCTTTGAGGTGCAGGCAGGGCGGATGACACTGGGTGACTTTGTACTGGTGAATGCCTTCATGATGCAGATTTTTTTACCTTTGAATTTTCTGGGGTTTGTTTATCGTGAAATAAAAAGTTCGATGACCAATATCGAAAAAATGTTTGATTTACTTAAGACCAAGGCAGCGATTGAAGATGCGCCGGATGCACAGGCCTTGAATATCTCTAAGGGGTGTATTGAGCTGCGTTCAATTTCGTTTGCCTATGAAGCAGAGCGCCCTATTCTGAAAGAACTGTCGCTGATGATGTCACCAGGTGAGCGAGTGGCCATTGTTGGCAGTAGTGGTGCAGGCAAGTCGACGCTGGCTAAGTTGTTGTTCCGTTTTTATGATGTGACGGCGGGTGAGATTTTGATTGATGGTCAGAATATTAAACAGGTCTCGCAGCATAGTTTGCGCTCTGCTATTGGTGTGGTGCCCCAGGATGCAGTGTTATTCAATGATACACTGATGGAGAATGTTCGTTACGGCAGACCGGATGCAAGTGATGAGGAGGTCAAGGAAGCGATAGACATGGCCCATTTAAAAACTTTCGTTGAGAGTCTTCCGAAAGCGTATCAGACCGAGGTCGGTGAGCGAGGTTTAAAACTCTCGGGTGGTGAAAAACAGCGTGTTGCCATTGCGAGAACCATTTTGAAGCGGCCTGCCATTTTAATTTTCGATGAAGCGACCAGTTCACTGGATAGCCGTTCTGAGCGTGCGGTGATGGATGCTATCGAAACCGTGTCTCAAGGCAAAACCACGGTGGTGATCGCGCATCGCTTATCGACTATTGTGAATGCCGATAGAATTGTGGTGCTGGAACACGGTCAAATTGTCGAACAAGGCACGCATGAACATTTGCTCATGCAGAATGGACAGTACGCGCAGCTATGGATGCTTCAACAAAAATAGTCAGCTGCCGCTAGCCGCGTGCAGGAAATAAAAATAAACTCTCGAACTAAAGGAGGCGTCAAGTGCGCTGGGAAGAAGTAGATTCACAAGTGTGTTCCATTGCACGTACCTTGGCCATTTTCGGAGACAAGTGGACCTTGCTGATCATTCGCGATGCGTTTCGGCGGGTGCGGCGATTCTCGGATTTCCAGAAATCACTTGGCATTCCTAAACATCGCTTGTCTGATCGTTTGAATAAACTCGTCGATACCGGGGTCTTGAAAAAAGTGCTCTATGATGAAAAACGTGCCAGGTATGAATATCGTTTAACCCCAAAAGGGCTCGATTTGTTTCCGGTGTTAATGACTTTTGTGCAATGGGGAGATCGCTGGGCAACGGATCAGGATGGTTCGCCCGTGGTGTTTCGTCATTTAAAATGCGGTCATATCAGTCAGCCCAAATATGTTTGTGACCAATGTGACGGGGCTGTTGATGCCCGTAACTTTCAACCGGAAGTTGGCCCGGGTATCGCTGGGAAAATCAGTCGTGGAGAAATGTCGACTGAAGATCACGGCAGGTTGAATGAAATTATTTATTGATCCAGAGCATCGTAAAATGCCAGGCCAACAAGGCAGGGAAGAAAAACAATGACAATGATACAAAAGTGGTGGGGGCAATTTGAAATCCCCATGAATTCTGGCGCAAACTGGCAAATAGAATCCTTGTTTTTTGCCATTCACCGTTTGGAAAAAGAATGGCAAATCTCCTATCAGCGAGAGCTGTTTGAGGAGGGCATGGATAATCTGGTGACTTATTCTGTTGATCAGGAAAATGCCGTTCAATACAGTACTGCAACCAGGCATGTGTTCAAAAAAAGTGGTTCAATGCTGGAATTAAAGCCTCAGCTGGCAGACAGAATGGTGGTTACCCGGCCCGCGACACCTATCAGCCTGGCACCCGGTGAAGAGATCACGATATATATCAGTACACCGCTATGGGTACAGTTTCAGATACCCGGAAAGCAGGAAACGATTATTGATGAGTTTGCGATTAACCGCCCGTCTGATACCTGGTTTGGCCGCTCTACGCGTGAGGGCGAACTTTGTTATGCATCGCAGACCGCAGGCCGCCTTGATCTGGATAAATTGCCAGTCAGACCTTCACGCGCCATTACACCCTTAAATGTGGTCAACCGGGCTCAGGATCGCTTAATGCTGGAACGGGTTGCATTACCGGTGCCTTTGCTTTCCTTGTTTACCACGCCACAAGGCATGTTGTGGACCCAGGCCGCGACATTAATTCGGGGAGATGATGGTGGCATGGCAGAATTAAAAATAGCTAAGGATGCACCAAAAGAAGCGAAGGACGCCACACGTATCAATAAAGCTCGCAAGAATCCTGAAAAGGGAATGCTGGTGCGTGCTTTCAGTTCATTGTTTGATAAAGGAGTTTGATATGTCTGAACTATTGAGCCAGATCAGTTCATTTTTGGGCGACGTCAATTCTCACCACTATTTTCGAGCCTTAATGCTGATTATTGCAGGCTACTTTATTGCCAAGCTGGTCAGTACCTATGTGTTTAAATTAACGGCAAGTCTGCTTGAAGCCCAGGCGCACATCTTGCTGAAGCGTGGAGTTTATTACGGCATATTGTTAGTGTTTTTTATGTCGGCCCTGATTGAAATGGGATTCAATTTAAGCGTGTTGCTGGGTGCAGCAGGTGTTTTTTCAGTGGCGATTGGTTTTGCCTCACAAACATCGGCTTCGAATTTAATCAGCGGATTATTTTTGATGGCCGAAAAGCCGTTTACTGTGGGGGATATTATCAAAGTTGATGATACCATCGGCGAGGTGCTGTCGATTGATATGCTGTCGGTCAAAATACGTACCTACGACAACCTGTTTGTCAGAGTGCCTAACGAGGCTCTGATTAAATCAAA
>JBFHPN010000361.1:0-3472 GCA_041592735.1 Oleiphilaceae bacterium
CCTCCATGCACCATTTTGGAGGAACGTGAGGATGTTCCCCAGGCAAAGTCTTGCTGCTCCACCAGAAGCACCTTTAAACCCGCATGAGCCGCTTCGCGAAAGATCCCGGCACCGGTAATACCGCCACCCACCACCACAATATCCCAGGCTTCCTGAGTGTTAAGCTGTGCCAGTTGTTGTGATCGGATGCTTGGTTTGTTCATCATCATGTCTCATCTAAGCTATAACGTGCACGCTCATTGCTTCATAAGCAGAAGGCTTGCACCTCATCGCCCTTCCCCTGACGAGCGGAGCAGCAGGGTGGCGTTGTTGTTTTTATTCATCCAGAAACAGCGTGCCCGGATTCAAAATGCCTTTTTCATCCACTGATTTGCACACGGTTTTCAACATCGACATCGCCAACGCCCCCTTCTCAACTGGCAAATAGGGCGCATGATCCTTACCAACGCCATGCTGATGCGAAATGGTGCCTCGATTTCTCACAATCATTTCAGAGGTGCTCACTTTTAGTTTTTCCCAGCGCGCCAGGGTCTGTTCACAGCTTGTTCCCGCCCGATACACATAGGTTGTATAAATACTGCAGCCCTGGCTGTAAAAGTGAGATAAATGGGTAAACACATGCACTTTTTCATTTTCATCCTGCAGCGTAGTGCGCAGATTATGTTCGATTTTATTAAGGAGTTGATCGACATTATCCCAGTCTGTCGCTGTTTCCAGGGTATCCACGGCATAACCCAGCTCCCACAGGGCTTCCCGCAGATAAGGCATCATAAAACGTTTTTCAGCCCATTTTTTACCAAGAAAATTTCCGGTATAAATACCTTTAAAGGGCGCAATGGTCTGCTTCATTAATTTATGCGCTGCCTGATACTGTGCCTTGCTTCCGGTAATACCCAGGGTCATCATACATTTGCCTTCACCTGCTCCGCGCACACTCAAATACTTCTCAAGCAAAGCAATCTGCCCGGGATGCCCTGCCAGCGCTAATTGTGTAACGGTTTCAATGGCATTACTCAGGCGCAACATAGACAATTGAACTCTGTTCTGAACCAGTTCTTTAGCAGCAGATTTAGCAGCAGACCAGGAGGGAAAGAAGATAACGAAAAAATCCTCCTTCTCAGGCAATTTACTCACCCGCACTTTCACTTCCGATATAATCCCCATTCGCCCCTCGGAGCCCAGTATCAGCTCTCGCATATCCGGGCCGGCAGCAGAGGCAGGTATTGTGGGTATATCCAGGCGACCCTTGGGGGTTTCTATCGAGCCGCCGGCAAAAAGCTGTTCAATTCGGCCATAACGTAAGGACTGCTGACCACTGGAACGGCTGGCCACCCAGCCACCCAGGGTAGATAACTCAAAACTCTGCGGAAAATGCCCTAAGGTATACCCTTTGGCTCGAAGCTGTGCTTCAACCATCGGCCCGGGTGTACCTGGTCCGAACGTGGCGATCTGGCTATCCGTATTCAGCTCCAGAAGGCGCGTCATTCGTCCCAGAGACACGGTTACTATCGGCCTGTCGGACGCAAAAGGGTTGATATGCCCCGCCACACTTGTGCCTCCGCCATAGGGGATCAATACATAGTTATGCTCGTGGCATAGTGTAACCAGCTCAGCGACTTGCTGTTTCGTTTCCGGGAACGCAACGCCATCGGGAAAAAAGTTAAACTGCCCGCTGCGCATCGCCAGCCAATCCGGCAGACTTTGCCCGCGCGCATGCCTAACACGTTGTTCAGCACTGGTATCAATCAAAGGATGTTCAGGTAATCGGCTGGGGGGCACTTGGGCCAGCACATCGTCTAACACTGCATCATTAAGTGGTGATGACTCACCGATTAACCCGCTTAAGAATTCACGGCCCGTAGGCGGAAGATCCATACTATTGGACTCATCGCCCCAACCATTCCAACGTCGCATAATGACTCCTTGATCGCAATAACTATTGACAGGCTGATCTGACCAGCCAGATCAGTGAATTTTCTTCAATAGCCAACTATCATATAGAAATCAGCTAGAAACGCACTGACACTTTCAGCCATTATTCATGGCAAATTGAGTCACAGGAACTCCTAAAGCATGAAACATTTGGGCTTTGCATCGATACCGGCCGTCCAACAATATCTTCGTTATGCAGATTCACAGCAGATCGATACACATGCTGCCATCAACGAGGCGGGCATTGACCCTCTGGTACTCGCAAATGCCAATGGGCGTATTCCGGGCATTCAATTTGAGGCATTGATCAAAGCACTGCTCAAAGAAAGTAAGGACCCCTTAATGGGCTTACACACGGGGCGTTATGTTCAACCCGGCTCCTACAGCGTGTTAGGCTATATCACCATGAGTTGCGCCACGATCGGTGAAGCGATTGCGCGCATTCCAACCTATGAACGGCTGGTGGGGGATATGGGCACCACACGCATAGAGCATTCCGGCCAACAAACGACACTTAACTGGCGCTGTGCATACACCAACCCGACAGTTCGCCGACATATGATCGATAATGTATTGGCTTCCTGGACAAATTTCGCACGCTGGTTAGCCAACCAGGATGCCTCACCCACAGCGATTCTTTTGCAACGCGATCCCCCAGAAAACCAGGCCGAGATCGAAGAATATAAGCAATTCTTTCAATGCCCCGTGCATTTTTCAGCATCCAAAAGTGCGGTCATTCTGCCAAATACCCTGCTCCTCACCCCCCTGCGTCAACCCGACCAACTGTTATTAAAGACTCTGGAGAACCATGCCAGCCAACAAATGCATGAACTGGAAATGCAGTCAGGCAGCGTGAGCCTGAAGGTTGCGCAAGCCTTACGAAAACAACTCAGCCTGGGACAGGTGCGCAAGGAATTAGTGGCGGATGAACTCGGCATGAGCCTGCGCACCCTGCAACGAAAATTACTCGCGGAAGGCACGCAGTATCAAACACTCTGCGATGAGGTACGCTTGGACATCGCCAAAAATTTATTAGACGATTCCCGGCTTGCCCTGCAAGATATTGCCTATAACCTTGGGTTTTCGGATGGCCGTTCGTTTCACCGGCGTTTTAAACAATGGACGGGCTTAACACCCGGCGACTATAGAAAGCGTTCTCGCTCTACACAAAGAGATTAATGCTGCAGCGCAACCTGTTCGACTATGTTGACCGCGAGAAAGTACAGTTACTTCAGGAGTTTAACAATCCTTTTTCACGCTGGGTTTTAGGTGTCTTGGGGTCGGTTTTATCCACAGGCATGCTTCGTTTATTAGGCTTTTGACGTTTCATCTCATAAAGGTGTTCATCGGCCATTTTCAACATTGATTTTGCATCAACACGTTCCAGCGATTCCGTCGAGATCACCCCATAGCTAATGACCACCGGTATTTGCTTATCATCGACTTTGAGCGGTGTATTGAGAAGATGCTGACGTATACGGCCCGCGATGATATCTGCCCCTGCCTGCCCTTGATGAGGTAACAACACGACAAATTCATC
>JBFHPN010000362.1:0-3464 GCA_041592735.1 Oleiphilaceae bacterium
ACCAACAAGTACAGCAGAAGCATAATTCCGATGAACAGCAAAACTCTGGTGAGAAGTTGCCAATGCAAACTTTGCACAGGTTGCGGGCTAAGGCTCAGTAGCAGCCAGTGGGAGCGTGCCAGTTGGTTATTCAGTTTCTTTAAAATGGGTAAAATAAATACGCGCTCTTCCTGTATTTCAAAAAGCTGTGCCTGGGTTTGAGGAAATTGATTGGGATTTAATCTGCTGGTCAGTCGTTTTCCTACATGTTGCACGACATTCATCTGGTTATCCAGCAAGGTGATGGAGTCAATATACTCAGAAGTAAGCAGATCTTCAAAATAGCGTTTGAGCGCCATGGGCTCAAGTTTATAGGATCTGGATGAGGGGCTTTGGTCATTGCCTGAAAGATAGTGATCCAGATAGTCCAGAATGACGTGGTTGCTGGAAAAGGTCAGATTTTTGAGAATTTTTTGTTCATTCTGATCATATTCTTCAAGCTGACTATCGATAAAAAATGTCACGCATAGGAAAATAGCCAATATGAATGGGAGGATCGAGCGTCGTAGTAGCGTTTGCAGAAGACTGGGTGAGTTCATGAGTTAGCTTGAATGCAATCAATTTATGGCAATGGCGCTTTGTCAGCTTTTTGAAAAAGCGATCTGTTTGTTCGATACAGCCAATGCAATATTATGGTTAAATATCGGCAAAACTACCACATAAACAATATTGTTCTGAATAGAATCCCGCAAACATCTAAAAAAGGAAAGGTTATGGTTGAGTTTCCCACCATTGAAGATTACATCGGTAATACACCATTAGTTCGCCTTCAGCGATTACCCGGTGAAACTTCAAACACGGTTCTGGTCAAACTGGAAGGAAATAATCCGGCGGGTTCGGTAAAAGACAGGCCTGCATTAAGTATGATCCAACAGGCGGAAAAAAAGGGTTTGATCAAACCGGGGGATACCTTAATCGAAGCTACCAGCGGAAATACCGGCATTGCTTTGGCTATGGCGGCTGCCATTAAAGGCTATAAGATGATTCTTATTATGCCGGATAATATGAGTATGGAGCGAAAAGCCTCGATGTCTGCGTATGGCGCTGAAATGATTTTTGTCACGAAAGCGGAAAGCATGGAAGGAGCGAGAGATCTGGCTCAGAAACTTCAATCTGAGGGAAAGGGCATTGTGCTCGATCAATTTTCGAATCCGGATAATCCGCTTGCGCACTATGCGGGTACAGGCCCCGAAATTTGGGAGCAAACACAGGGTAAAGTGACGCACTTTGTCAGCGCCATGGGAACGACGGGGACGATTATGGGGAATTCCCGTTATCTCAAAGAAAAGAATCCGGCTATTCAGATCGTCGGCCTGCAACCCAAAGAAGGTGCAGCAATACCAGGTATTCGCCGCTGGCCCGAGGCCTACTTGCCTTCCATTTTTGATCGCAGCTGTGTTGATCGCATCATCGATATGGGTCAAGAAGAAGCTGAGCAAACCATGCGGGCGCTGGCGTCCAAAGAAGGAATATTTTGTGGTGTATCTTCAGGAGGAAGTGTGGCAGCAGCATTGCGCTTGTCAAAAGAACTTGAAAATGCAGTAATTGTCGCCATTATATGCGATCGAGGTGATCGATACTTGTCGACAGGGGTGTTTTCATAATGTCTGGCCGGCTATCTCTGATAGCCTTAAGTCATGATGCCGTTATCGGCAATTGCTTACTTTGTATTTTGATCCGCACAGAGCAAGACGTGCCTGTTGTATATTTCTAAGTTTGAAGCTATTTAAAGTCCTGAATAGCTGAACCAGGCATATGATAGTTTCCTTATGACAAAAAATCTGTTCTCCAGAAGAAGACAAGCAAAACGCAAACAAAAACAGAAACGTCACAATAATGACTTTCTTGAATTTGAAACAGTACTGCCCGAGGATCGTGAACTAAGCATAACAGGCCTGAGTCATGAGGGTAGAGGCCTGGCGAGATATAACGGTAAAGCACAATTTGTCGAAGGTGCCTTACCAGGCGAAATTGTGCAGGCAAAGCCGCTCACCGTGCATAACAGTTATGATGAGTTGCAGGTAATCAGCATTATTCAGTCTTCCCCGCAGAGGCGTCAGCCTTTTTGCAGTCACTTTGATGAATGTGGTGGTTGCAGCCTGCAATACCTCTCTGCCGAGGCGCAACTAGTGCATAAGCAAGCGGTACTGCAAGAACAATTGGCACATTTTGGAAAGGCGAATGTCAATCTCTGGCTGGACCCCATTACCTCGCCAGATATTGCTTACCGGACCAAAGCGCGATTAGGTGTTTATTTTGATTCGATGCTGAACCGTACCATTATTGGTTTCAGACAGAAAAACTCTAAATCCCTGACGCCAATAGAGCATTGTCCGGTACTGGTGCCTGCTCTAGCCAGGCTGGTGCCTCAGTTGCACGCGCTGGTGAATAGTTTGCTGCAGGCGCGCACTGTTAGTCATATCGAACTGGCAGCCGGGGATGATCAGGAAGCCATGGTCATTCGACACCTTGAGCCATTAGCAGCCCAAGATATCGAAACCCTGAAACGCTTTGCAGAGACCCAAACGGTTGAAATTTTCAGCCAGCTTAGCAGTCATGAAAGAGCCGTGCCGCTTAACGAATTACGGGCGCCACTTGCGTATAGCGTGCTGGATGAGGCTTGCTCTGTTCCGATTCAGCTTAATTTTCATCCCCAGGATTTTACTCAAGTAAATCCGCGGGTGAATCAGTCACTGGTGACCAAGACATTGTCATTGCTGGATTTACGAGCTGAAGATCGGGTGCTGGACTTGTTTTGCGGCCTGGGTAACTTTACGCTTCCTATCGCCCGACATTGTACTAAGGTTATTGGAGTTGAAGGCTCTGAGGATATGGTGAGGCTCGCCAAAGAGAATGCCTTACAAAATCGGATTGAGAATGCTGAATTCTATGTGGCAAATTTACATGCGGATTTTCGCCGGGCAGACTGGGCAAAAACGCCGGTTGATCTCGTGCTGATTGATCCGCCAAGAGCGGGTGCGTTGGTCGTGGCGCAACATATACACCATTTAAAGGCCCGGCGGATTGTTTATATTTCATGTAATCCTGCTACCCTTGCTAGAGATGCGGGTATCTTGAATACACATGGTTATCGTTTGGAAAAGGCGGGTGTGCTGGATATGTTCCCAAACACATCGCATGTTGAATCTATCGCTGTCTTCGTTCGACAGCACTAGGTGAATTTCAACAAAACTAGGAAAAGATATGGTTAAAGTACGGGAAGACTATATTGAAGATGCGGATGGTGAGGCTGCAATTGATCACTGGCTGGAGAAGGTCAGCCAGATTGTTGATTTTGGTGATACCGAAAAAGTTCGCAAAGCCTGTTTTGCCAGCCTTGCAATTGAAGCGAAAGCGGTAAAAGAAGATAGAATCTGGTCTAAGGGGCATAACAGTTTCAGGATTGGTCTGGAAATGGCTCAAAT
>JBFHPN010000363.1:0-3461 GCA_041592735.1 Oleiphilaceae bacterium
ACCATATAACAAGGCCAACGATGGAAGAATCATGGCCGCAGCCGCCGACCCAAAATTACCCCAACCTCCGTAGATACCTTCGGCGATACCCACTGTTTTATGAGGAAACCACTCACCGACCATTCGAATACCGATGACGAAACCCGCGCCGACAAAACCCATCAGAAAACGCATCAAGGCAAGCTGTTCATAGGTTTGAGCCGCAGCAAAAATACAACATACAAAACCTGTAAGCACTAGCAAACTACTGTACGTTTTCCTGGGTCCAAACTTATCAACTAAAATCCCAATCACAATACGAGCAGGAATCGTCAGCGCAACATTCAGAATCATCAACGCTTTGACTTGCTGAGAACTCATATCAAAGGCTTCTTTCATAAACACCAACAAGGGCGCATGGTTGAACCACACGGCAAATGTCAGAAAAAACGCAAACCATGTGATATGCAGCGTTTTTATTTTCGGGTCGCCAATAGCAAACAAATTGATTTTTTGACTTTGGGACATACAGCCTCCTATTCAAATCGGGTTAAGAGGCATTCTGACTTCTCAAATAACAATTGGTGATTGATGTATGTCAATTAAAGCTGACTGAAAGCGCCTTACAAATGCTTCGCCTACCTACATAGACTAGATTTAAGCGTCCTCTCAGCCTTTAACAAACAGCTGCACCTACCTACTCATAGGTAGTTTGCAGGGCTTTGCAAGATAAAAGGTGATAGACGTACTTATGCCGATGATTTTTTGATTTAATAGCGATATGAAGTGATGCGTAATCCCGTAGCTTAGAATACGCTTTAAACTGCCCATCGAGTTAATGACGTGCATTCGATGGCGTAGTTCTTACTTGCAAATAGATTGAACAGGCGATCACCTCAGATGCGAAAAAACATGAACACGTTCGAATATCCCGGTGCATGGCGCGCACTCAGTGCGGCCACCCTGGCATTTGCTGCCAACTTCTCTGTCTGGACCTTGTATGCGGTCATTGGCCTCGAGTTGCGAGAAACCCTAGAACTCAATGCCACCCAGCTCGGGTTATTCTTTTCAGCGCCCGTTCTTACCGGTGCGTTGGGTCGCATCCCGGCTGGCTGGTTAAGTGAACGCTTTAATCCCAAAACGGTCTTTATCTGGCAAATGCTGTTAAGCACCCCTCCCTTATTCTTGCTCCCACTCGTTGATAGCCTCGTCGCTTATATCTGGCTAGGGTTTTGGATCGGTATCAGCGGCACCTCTTTTACTATCGGCATTCGCTATGTCACTGACTGGTTTGAGACAAGCCGTCAGGGTACAGCGATGGGCATATTTGGCGCAGGCAATACCGGCTCGGCGATTACCCTGATGCTGGCACCATTTATTGTAGACAGCTGGGGCTGGGACAGCATTGGTCCCATTTATGGTGCTGGCCTTTTGCTGGTCGCGTTTTTGTTTATGATACTTGCACCCTCCCGCGATTTCACGAGCACGCCACCTAAAGATCGCTTAACCCTCATGACAGCATTGAAACAGGCACAGATCTGGCGCTTCGGCCTTTATTATTACTTTGTATTCGGCAGTTTTTTAGCCTTAATTCTATGGTTACCCCAATATTACGCATCTGCCTACAAGCTAAGTAATGCACAAGCGATGGCGTTTACCCTGTTTTTCGTCGCAACATCCAGCATGGTCAGAGCGCTGGGCGGCTGGTTCGCTGATCGCTATGGCGGCCGAAGTGTCAACTGGACCGTATTTTGGGTGTGTATCGTCTGTTTATTCTTCCTATGCTACCCACCCACTACGATGACCATCCATGGCGTCGAAAAGGATGTTCAATTCAGTATCGAAATAAATGTCTGGGTATTTAGTATATTAATTTTCATTATTGGTATTGCTCAGGGTTTTGGCAGAGCCAGCGTGTATAAAACAATTCATGATTATTACCCGCGACAAATGGGCCTGGTTGGCGGAATTGTCGCCGCGATGGGTGCATTAGGAGGCTGTACGCTGCCGATTGCTTTTGGACTTGCGGTCGACACACTGGGCTTCTACAGCGCGTGCTTTATGGTTTTATATGCGGTGCTCGCCTGCTGCATGATGGTGATGTTCCTGGCACTTAAACAGGATCGCTTTAAGAAACGCGTCATTGAAGCCAGTCGAGACAACTTTCTGGAACTCGATTAAGATCAAAAACAACCAACAGGCTCACCAGATTAACCAACAGTTATTTATTATTAACACTAAAGAGAGAACCGTTATGGGACACAACGTAAGCCAACAAACCATCCCGTTGAATATCGCGGTGCTAACCGTTTCAGATACCCGCAATGAAGCCAGTGACACCTCCGGTCAGCTACTTGTCGATCGTTTGACTGAAGCCGGCCACTGTTTATCCGACAGAGCCATTGTGATTGATGATATATATCTGATCAGGGCTCGCCTTTCACAGTGGATCGCCGATGAACACACGCACGTAGTCTTGATTACCGGAGGCACCGGTTTCACTGGCCGAGACAGCACTCCCGAAGCCGTATTGCCGCTTCTGGACAAAACCGTGGACGGCTTTGGCGAGCTGTTCAGACAAATTTCCTTTAATCAAATCGGCACCTCTACCATTCAATCTAGAGCTGTTGCCGGGATGGCTAATAAAACCCTGATCTTTTGTCTGCCAGGCAGCACAAACGCTTGCCGAACAGCATGGGAAGGTATTATTTCGTCTCAAATTGACAGCCGTCAAGGACCGTGCAATTTTGTTCCTCAGCTAAAGGGTATTAATTTTGCAGCCTGCCTGGACAGAGAAAGCCGTTCTTAATCAATAAGATATAAAACAAATCAGTCATCCGGATTTATGCCAGAACGGCTATTAATATGTCATACGGGGTAGTTCCTACTACCCCTTTCTAACCATTGCCGCCTCCCACCTCAAAGCGTTAAATACTTCACATCCCTGATTCATTTAACTCCCGGCGTTCTAGGGAATTGAAAAAAACCCTCCATCAAAACAGGATATTGCTTATGAAAAATGCGCTTAGTTTAACCATTTCCATGCTTGCTATAGGAGCGAGCGCAGCACTACCTATTCAAGCCAGCGAGCCGGTAGAGACGCTAACGGCCGCCCTGGCTGGCGGCGATGCCTCATTAGATTTACGTTATCGCTTTGAATACGTGGATAGCGATGATGGTTCCCGAGAGGCAAAGGCATCTACACTGCGCACCCGTCTTACCTATAAATCACTGGCTTATCAAGGCATTTCCACAGTGGTAGAAATGGATAATAACAGTGTCGTTTTCGATGATAACTATAATGATGGTTCGGGCACTGACACCGATGAAGAAGCCGTCGTTGCCGATGCGACCTACACCGAAATCAACCAGGCTTACTTGAATTTTGCTGCCGGTGAGAACACGGATATCCGTTATGGCCGTCAACGTATCTTGCTAGACAACCAGCGTTTTGTGGGGGGTGTGGGCTGGAGACAAAATGA
>JBFHPN010000364.1:0-3450 GCA_041592735.1 Oleiphilaceae bacterium
TGTTCAGTTGCTTGCTTGGTTTGTTGAAGAGCGAGTCCCTCAATTTTTTGTTCATACCAGATATAGCTGGTGATTAATAGAATACCTGCCAGCAGGCAGGCAATGGTGCCCGCCATTGTTTTACTGCTGAGTATCTGAAAAAACAGACTGGGGGCGCGCGTAAAAGAATTAAGTTTGGCGTACTTGCTACTGTGGTTGAGCATAGTGGGCTGGGCTAATTCCAGCTCAACCCATTTGGCCAGATCACTTAACAGCTTACGTTCCGAGGTGTTTAAGCGGCGAGGTTTGGTATCGATAATGGCTAAGGTACCCAGGCAGAAGCCGTCTGCTGATTTGATGGTCTGGGCAGCATAAAAGCGGATTTTAGGATCTCCAGTAACCAGTGGATTATCAGAAAAACGATTATCCCGATGCGTATCTTCAACAATAAATAATTCATCATGACAAATTGCATGACCGCAAAAGGAAAGAAAACGTTCAGTTTGCTTGACGGCCAGGCCTTGTGCGGATTTAAACCACTGACGATCTTTGTCAACAAAGCTGATCACAGCAATGGGCGTACCCAGTAACTGCTGTGCCAGACGAGTGATTCTGTCGAAGCGTTCTTCCGGCAGGGTGTCCAGAATCCCGAGAGCATATAAACGCTTGATTCGCTGTCGCTCATTATCGGGTGTTGGGGGCGTCATCATGATTATCTTTCCAAAGTTATAGTGTGTGACTCATATATAAGCCTTGCACACATCAATTATAGTTGCTATCTCATTGATAAGCGGTTCTATGTGCGAAATGGGCTTGATTTTGTGAGTGACGTAATAAGCCGTTTCAGTAACAAATAAGTGCTGTGCAATAAATAGTATTGCTTGCCATGTTGATACAATTCTATTTCTGTCAATTCACATTCAATCGGGTCAGCATGGTTTCCCAATAAGAGCTGGGCGGGGCTTAGCCAGCCAACGGGTAATTTAAGGTAAGGCTCTTTCCAGGTTGTGATCACCGCACTATCAGATTCAACTCGGGGTTCTGCCGGGCGACCGAATAAATGCATATCACCTTTGATGATCGACAGTAAGCCCGGTAGTACACCTTTGCAACGGCCAGCCAGGGTCAATTCTGGCAACCCGGAAAGATGGTTATCATCATCTTGATGCAGGTATATCGGTTTCTTACCTGACAGGAAGGCCCAAAGGCTCAAAAAGAGCATGACCGGGGTAAACATAATCAAACAAAGCAGCGCAAGTAAGCGTTCATAGCCGCTGGCCAACCCAGAGGTTGCCAGTTCACTTTTGCCAAGCAAAAAGGGTTCTTCGACCTTGCAGACAATATCCAGATCAACTCGAATCAGCGTATTGCCGAGTACGATAGCATGCTTTACGTCCATGCCTGGCCCGATATAGGTGCCGTCCATGATCACGCTATCTCTAATTGTCACCGCGTCATCGATAATACAGCGCGTGCCAATGACAACCGTATCACTGCAGCGCACACTATTGGCTATTCGACTATAGTGACCTAAAGACAGGGAGCCGTTTTCGATATTGGTTAACTGGCCTTGTGCCTGAATGCCTAGTCTCAAGGTGTCTGGCAGTGGATGCTTGGCGCACTGGCTGGCGCGCTGAATCTCCTGGCTAATCACCAGGCTGTGATAGTCCTTAAGTGTGTTTAGCAACTTATGATTTAAGACTGACTGTGAATGTTTAAATCTTTTCCAGGACAGTGTATTTATTTTTTGAGTTTCATCCTCAACGCGATAACAATATAACTCATCGTGCTCATTAATACTGCCGTTCCATATATCTCCTCTTAGGGCCAGAAATGGATGGCTGATGGTGTTACCCAGGCGGCGAATGATATCTTGTGGCAGGTCATCCCTTCGGCTGGAAAGATAAGTAATCTCAAGGCTCCAGCGATGTCCATCAGCGAAATAACGCTTAATATTTGCACCGTCTGCCCCTAGCACCATAATGATCTTACTGACCTTATGCTCCCTAAGTATTTCCAGGGTGTGTTCCAGGATCGGTTTGCCATCGACAGGTAGCATGGCAACCGGATACGTCGCATTTAAGGGGGCGAGTTCATTACCTTCTCTGTCGGCGAATATTAAAGCAAGCATAGTTTTTCCTCTATCGAATTTTCTAGTAGGCACCGCGACCTGTGATCACTAGTGGAATTGTTTTGAACATCAGTTTGATATCGCGCCAGAAGCTTCGTCGGTGCAGATATTCAATATCCAGCCGCGCTTGCTCGTGAAACGGGATATCAGATCGACCGGCAACGACCCATTCGGAAGTCAGCCCTGGGATAGAATCCAGGCGTTGTAATTGATCAGGCTGATAACGTAAAAGCTCATCAAAGACAGCAGGCCGGGGCCCAACGATCGACATATCTCCTTTTAATACATTGATTAGTTGTGGCAGTTCATCAATTGAATATCGACGAATAAATTTTCCTACACGCGTAATACGTGGATCATTCTTCATTTTAAAATTGACGCCATCGCTCATTTCATTTTGGCTTTCAAGCTGCTTTTTGCGCTGCTCCGCATCACTATACATAGAGCGGAATTTCCAAAAGTTGAAAGGTTGCCCTCGATAACCCGCGCGTTGTTGTTTAAAAAATACCGGGCCGGGAGAGTCCAATTTAATCGCGATAGCCGTGATCAGAAAAACCGGCATAAGCATTAATAAGGCATAGCTGGAGAGCACAATGTCACTCAACCGTTTGCTGTTGAAATGCAAGGCATTGGCGATGGCAACCTTGAAACGCGAGTAGAAGGCACGAAGTTTAAGCAAGCCTCTGGATTCACTAAAACGCTGCCAAACCGGTTGAGACTGATGTTTGTCTTGCTCAATTTTTGATTTCACTACCCGCCACAGAAACTGAGGGTTACCTAATAGGTAGCGCCGCCACATACGTTGAGGTTCCTGATATAAACGCCATAGCCATTCACAGCCAATAGTGCGCAGATATTGAGGGGCTCTGGGTATGGTGTTGGAGTAAAAGTCAAACAAGCCACCAACCGCCAGGCTAAGCTTTACCTTTAGTTTATCCTGATGTTTGTTAAGCCATAGTTCTTGTTGAGGTACGCCCATCGCGACAAATAAAACAGTGGTTTTTTGTTTATTAATCTCTTCAATTAGTGTTTCACTGGTCTGATCATCGATAAAACCATGATGACATCCGGTAATGGTCAAGCGGGGATAGTGCGCTGTCACCCAATTTACAACTTTGTCTGCCACGCCATCAGCGCCACCCAGAAAGTAAGCTGACCAGCCTTGTTTTTCGAGAAGCGCACAGATATGCGGAAAAAGATCGGTGCCGTTAAGGTTTTCCGTGAGTGATGTGTTGTGGATTGCACAGCCTATTTTCACACCACTGCCATCTGGCAGGACCCAGTCTGCCTGCTGTAATGCCTGACGATATTGAGGATGCTGGCTGGCAATATTCAGACAA
>JBFHPN010000365.1:0-3450 GCA_041592735.1 Oleiphilaceae bacterium
ATCATGAGCGATGAGACAGGCCGCGACAATTGTTTTATCCGGCCCTGTTTTTTCTTCGAGGGCGACGCAATCGGCAACGTCTGGATGGGTTTTCAGTACGCGCTCTATTTCATGGGGTGAAATCCGGTATCCGAAACTGTTGATCAGATCATCTTTTCTCCCCAAAAACCAAAAGTAGCCCTGTTCATCCCGATAGGCGTAGTCACCTGTCAGAAACACGTTGTGCTGACGTGAAGCCCTGGTGGTTTCCTCTAGGTTCCAATAGCCGAGAAAAAGGCCCGGGTCATCAAGGCCAATGCACAGCATGCCTTCTTCATGGTTGGCAACTTCCTGGAAATCTGCATTCAACAGGAATACCTTATGCCCGGGTTGGGGGAATCCCGCGGAGCCGGGTTTGACCGGGTGTGCCGGATGTTGGGATAAGTAGTAGGAGCATTCAGACATCCCGATTGCTTCATAGATCGACAGGCCGAAACGTGTTTGCCAGGCATAGAAGAGTTCATCGGATAAATGTTCACCGGCGCACATGCAGTAACGTAAGCTGGGGACATCTCCCTTGCTGGCAGCCGTTTTCTGTATGATTTGACGGTATAAGGTGGGTACCCCGATAAATATTGTGCACTGGTGTTTAGCTATCAGGCTGGGCCAGATGTGTGCGTCGGCCGGACCTTCGTAGACAATCACGGTTTTTCCCAAGAGCAAGGGGTCCATGAGTGCTGTGCCGAGCACATAGGTCCAGTTGAATTTGCCGGAATGCAATATGCGGTCTACCTGGTCTGACGCGTAATCGAACCAGCGGCGTGCCGCAGGGATTCTGCCAAGCAGTGCGCGATGGGCATGCAAAACGCCCTTAGGATAACCGGTCGTGCCCGAGGTGTAGACCAGATAGGCAGGATCATTCGCCCGTGTTTCGCAGCACTCAAAGACATCTGAAGCTGTGTGCATTAACCTTTGCCAATGATAAACGTTTGTCGGGGTTGCCTGTCCGTTGCTGGCTTGTTCGGGCGAAACCAGGATAACAGCGCTGAGACTATGTGCAGGCGCACTGAGTCGGGTTAGTTTGTTCCAGTGTTCGGGTGTGGTGATCAGTATCCTGGCACCGGAATCGGTTGCCAGGTAATCCAGTTCGTCACCGCTTAGCAGCATTGAGCTGGGAACGGCTATCGCACCAAGTTTCAAAATGCCGAAAAACGCCAGCGGAAACTCCATGCAGTTGGGTAAGCAGAGCATGACGCGATCGCCTTGTTGGCAATGCAGCGCGCTTAACATATTGGCGGCTTTATTAGAGCCTGTTGCCAATTCACGATAACTGAGTTGCTGTACCTGTTGATGATGATCAACAATAATCGCCGCTTGTTCAGGATCTGCACCATTCTGGCTGGATTCAGTGCACGCCCGTGCAATATTAAAAAATTCCGGAATGCTGACAGGGTCAAGCGTGTTCAACTCAAGTTGGAGCGGGTTCATCTTCACGCATTCAGATCCAGAATGATTTTGCCGATATGCTGATTGCTTTCCATAAGTTGATGCGCCGCCTGAACTTCTGAGAAAGGGAATACTTTAGCGATCACTGGTTTCATAAGCGGCTGCACAGATGCATTTGCCCTGGCATATAGAGGCCAGATTTTCTGTTTTAATTGGCGTGCGATTTCTGCTTTGACTGAATCACTTTGCGGGCGCAATGTCGATCCTGTCAGTGTAAGGCGTTTGAGCATGACGGGCAGAAAGTTCACTTTTGCCACTGGGCCTTGTAAGTAGGCAATATTGACAATGCGCCCCTGAGTTGCGGCCAAAGAAATATTTTTTTGTATATAGTCACCGCCGACCATATCCAGAATCACATCTATACCTTTGTCATCGGTCGCGCTTTTCAGTCGGGCAAGAAAATCTTCCTCACGGTAATTGATGACCAGTTCGGCACCTAAGGCTTCGCAAGGCTCGATTTTATGGGGATCGCCAACAGTGGTGAAAACCCTTGCGCCCATTGCCTTTGCCATTTGAATGGCCGTTGTGCCTATCCCGCTGGCGCCACCATGAACCAGAAAGGTTTCGCCGGCCTGCAAGGCGGCCCGGTCAAAGACATTACTCCACACTGTAAAATGGGTTTCGGGGAGAGAGGCTGCTTCGATCATACTTAAGCCGGCAGGAATGGGTAATAGCTGGCCTTCAGGTACTGTGACTAATTCGGCATAGCCACCTCCGTTGGTCAGTGCGCAGGCGAGGTCACCCACTTGCCATTGAGTTACTTCATCGCCGACAGCTTCAACAACGCCGGCTACTTCCAAGCCTAAAATGGGGGAGGCTCCTTTGGGTGCCGGATACATACCCATCCGTTGAATAACATCCGGGCGGTTAATGCCTGCTGCTTTAACGCGAATCAATACTTCATGAGCTTGCGGTTCAGGGGTAGGCCCTTCAGCCAGGGTTAGTACTTCAGGGCCGCCGAAAGTTGGCATATCTATATATTTCATAAACGAGTGATCTCTGCGCGATTAACGTTACATGGGATGAATTTACTGAGCGATCAGGTGCGGGTCAATAGATTATTAACGATCTATTGGTGTGCTTGTGTTGTCTGGCTAATTATTTTTGCAGAAATAAGTAGAGCGGATTCATATTCTCTTTCAGGCATTAAGCCCTAAAATAAGATAAGTAATCAGGGTCATCATAATCAGGCTGATGCAGGCCGCAATGATCTGCAGCAAGCCATCTCTTTCGAGTAGCCCAAGCCCCATAAAGACGACCAGAAAAGCAGGGCCCAGATTCGTTAAGGGCAGAGGAATCATGATGATGATTCCCAGAAAGGCGATAATCAAACCGTTGATTCTGTCGAAAATGGGCGCCTCTGAAAATCTCCAGCGAGGCCGCACATAACGTTCAATGGCTCTAACTTTAGGTTCAAAAGCCAGCAGCGCAGCGCGTACACGTTCTGCGGGTAAACGCCTGTCCAGTATTGCGGCGGGTAACCAGGCGCGCGACATTCCCGCGGCCATTTGCAATCCTAGCGACACAACGAACAGGCCAGCAAAAAGGGATACGAATGGAATGACATTGAAGATAGAAAACAGTACCAGCAGCATACCAAACGTTCGGTCGCCAAAGCGCTCGCTTAGAATTCGCAATGTAATCTCGGATTCTTTGCTGCGCTCAGCTAGGGCAAGCAGCACGTCAGAGGTTCGGGTACGGGGTTCAGAAGGAATCTCGAATAGGGGCTGGTGGGGCTCTTTAGGGGTATTCAAGCAGCAAGCTCAACTGTTCAGGGCATATGAGAAAAAAGGGCTTCCGCCTCGAAAAGATAGTCACTACGACATTGTGCCATAGCTGATTTAAAAAACATACTTACGTGCTGATTTCTTAGAGTAATGGGATTAATTGAAGGCTGGCCAATCCTGATTAATATGATATGATGTATCATATTAATTAAAGGAGATAATAAAATGCGTCGATGTC
>JBFHPN010000366.1:0-3448 GCA_041592735.1 Oleiphilaceae bacterium
GATATCATGCGCGATTCTAAAGCCCTCTCGTGTGGTGACATCGACATAATCCCCATCTAATTCATGTGCAGGTGCATAGCCGACTGAGTGAACAATAATATCAATGCCATCCCATACTTTGCCTATCTCTTCAAACACGGCGCTTATTTGTGCATCGTCTGCAACATCACACGGCAGGATAATCTGGCTGTTCCACTGAGCACCAAAGGTTTCGACGCGTTGTTTCAGCTTGTCGTTTTGATAAGTCAGTGCAATCTCTGCGCCTTCTCGGTACATGGCGTTAGCAATACCGGTGGCGATAGAGAGTTTGCTGGCGATGCCGACAATCAATACTTTTTTTCCTGCTAGAAATCCCATAATTTGTTCTCTGTATAAATGTGGTTTATCTACACGCTGCTTGGTCTGAGCGAACTCGCAGAACAGAATATATCACGATGTAAAGTAGGGTTATGCGTAAAAATAAGCCGCTTCCAATAAGTTTTTTGTATAAGACTGCTGTGGGGAATGAAAGATGGCTTCACATGAATTATGTTCAATCACTTGGCCTTGCTTCATGACCATCACATGATGGCTCAAGGCTTTGACAACCGCCAGATCATGGCTGATAAAAATATAAGCGATACGATATTTAGCCTGGATTGAGCGAAGTAAATCAACTACCTGCACTTGCACCGTTCGGTCCAGGGCAGAGGTTGGCTCATCAAGAATAATGAGTTTGGGTTTGAGTACTAAGGCCCGGGCTATCGCAATTCGCTGTCGCTGACCGCCTGAAAATTCGTGAGGGAAACGATGCCGGGTTTCGGGATCGAGCCCGACTTCCACCAGCGCATCGATTATTATTTTTTCACGCCCGGCTTTGTCTGAAATATGATGGATCAATAAACCTTCTTCAATAATCTGGTAGATTGACATCCGCGGGCTCAGGCTGCCGTAGGGATCCTGAAAGACAATCTGCATATCGCGACGGAATGGTCGGAACTGGGCCTGATTCAAGCCCTGTATCGGCTTGTTTTCAAAAAATATATCACCGGTAGACGGCAATAACTTTAAAAGTGCCAGTCCAAAGGTGGTTTTACCGCTACCGCTTTCACCCACGATGCCCAGTGTTTCACCGGCTCTTAACTGGATTGAAATATCTTTGGCGGCCTTAAGATAGTCGGTGGTTTTTCCCCAGAAATTGGTTTTACTGGGGAACCATACGTTTACCTGAACACTGCTTAAAATGACCGGGCTGTTTTCTTCAACAGGGACGGCTTGCCCTTTAGGGTCTGAGTGAATGAGTTGTTCAGTATAAGTGTGTTGTGGGCGTTCAAAAATATCGCGAGTGCTACCCGCTTCGATGACTCGGCCCTGGTGCATAACGACAACCGAGTCAGCGTAGTGTTTGACGACATTTAAGTCATGAGATATCAGAATGACGGACATGCCCAGGCGCTGTTGTAAGGACTTAATCAATTCCAGCACTTGTTTTTGCACGGTGACATCCAGTGCAGTGGTCGGCTCATCGGCAATCAGTACGTCAGGTTCATTGGCCAATGCCATAGCAATCATTACGCGTTGTTTTTGCCCGCCGGAAAGTTGATGAGGGTATGCGCCCAGGCGCTCTTCAGGATTCGGGATACCTACCAGGTCAAGTAATTCAACGACGCGCTTTCTGACCGCCAGGGGAGGATGTTTGCCAGCAGATCGGCCACTTGCTATCGCAAGCTGTTTAGAGTGCAATAAAATCGATTCGCTTATCTGCTTTTCAATCGTGTGCAAGGGGTTGAGAGAGGTCATCGGTTCCTGGAAAATCATACCGATTCTGGCTCCGCGAATGGCTCGCATCTCAGCATCCGAGAGCTTGAGAAGATCTTCGCCCTGAAAGAGTATGCTGCCAGTGGGATACTTGACCTTTTGCTTGGGGTGAAGGTTCAGGATCGCTTGCGCCGTTACCGATTTTCCAGAGCCACTTTCCCCGACTATCGCCAGGGTCTCCCCTTTGTAAAGACGCATTGAAACATCTTTTACGGCCTCAACCACATGCTGGCCTTGCATAAAGTGAACGGACAGATTGTTTATTTCAATTTGGATTGGAGGTGACATATTTTCAGTCTTCGTCGATGAAGGCATCAGGCTTTCCTCGGGTCAAATGCATCACGCACGGCTTCGCCGATAAACACCAGCAGCGATAACATTAAGGCCAGGACAATAAATGCAGATGCGCCCAGCCAGGGTGCATGCAAATTAGTCTTACCCTGTGCAATCAGCTCACCGAGTGAAGGGGAGCCGGGCGGCAGGCCAAAGCCTAGAAAATCCAAAGAGGTTAATGTGGTTATCGAGCCGGTTAAAATAAAGGGCATAAAGGTTAAGGTGGCAACCATCGCGTTGGGCAACATATGTTTGAACATAATGCCGCGATTATCCAGCCCTAAAGCGCGCGCGGCCCGCACGTATTCAAGATTGCGAGCACGCAGAAATTCAGCGCGCACCACGTCGACCAGTCCCATCCAGCTAAACATAAGCATAATACCCAGCAACCACCAGAAATTCGGGGTGATAAAACTGGTCATGATGATCAGTAAAAAAAGAACCGGCAGGCCCGACCAGATTTCGATAAAGCGCTGACCAAAAAGATCTATCTTACCGCCATAAAAGCCCTGTAAAGCGCCTACCACAACACCGACCAACGAGCTGAATAAGGTCAGTGCCAGGCCAAATAAAACGGAGATACGAAAGCCATAGATCAAGCGCGCGACTACATCCCGGGCCTGGTCGTCTGTCCCCAGAAGATTTTCAGTAGACGGGGGCGCAGGCGCGGGTACGGGCAAGTTATAATTGATGGTGTCGTAGCTATATCGAATCACAGGCCATAGCATCCAGCCTTTTTCATTGATGAGTTCCACCACAAATTCATCCCGGTAATCTGCCTCGGTCAGAAAATCGCCGCCGAAGGTTGTTTCCGGATAAATCTTCATCACCGGGAAGTAATAGGATTGGTCGTAGGCCACGATCAGCGGTTTATCATTAGCAATCAGTTCAGCAAACAGCGATAAAATAAACAAAATGCTGAAGATAATCAGCGAATAAAAACCGCGCTTGTTTTGGCGAAAGTTTAGCCAGCGTCGTTGATTTAGCGGTGTCCAGGCGGCAGGGGTAAAAATATGCATTAGTGTTCCCTGCTGGCAAAATCAATACGTGGATCTATCAGCACATAGGTTATATCGCTGATCAGTTTCAAAATAAGCCCCATGAGTGTAAATACATAAAGTGTGCCGAACATCACCGGATAGTCACGATTTAGAACTGCTTCAAAGCCCAGCAGCCCTAAACCATCCAGCGAGAAAATGACTTCTATCAGCATCGAACCGGTGAAGAAAATACCGATCAGCGCACTAGGCATGCCTGCGATAACAATCAGCATGGCATTTCTGAAAACATGGCCATAAAGAATGCTGTTGTCGGTTAA
>JBFHPN010000367.1:0-3434 GCA_041592735.1 Oleiphilaceae bacterium
GCATTCTTGTGACTGTCAGGCATGCGCTCTGCGTTTTGCTGTGAGTAAGGCAACAAAAGAAGCAAGCGTCAGAATAAACACTATAGGCAAAGCGGCAATACTGGCATAATAAAGCGCATCAACCATGGAGAGATTCAAAAATAACAGCGGAGAATCCCCACAGGCACTGCGCACCTCAAACAGTGAAGGCCACCACGCTTCGAGGTTGAACCACTCGGGTAATCCGGCATTAAACATACACTCAGCCTGATCAATGCCTTTTTCGATGCGATAAATGGCCCGACTTTTCAGGAAAAGTAAAACGGCTAATACAGACTGGAGGGTATACCCGGCAAAGCGGGCAATCGGATAGCGGTGCAGTAACAGCATGAGTGCCGAGAGCACGATTATTCCAGCCATGATGACTCGAATCTGAATGCATAATACACAGGGTTCCCATTCCAGATAATACTGGTAGTAAAGGGCTCCAAGTAATGCGCTGGTGCTGAAAATGAATGCAGCGAGCCACACAGCTATATGTTTTTCAAGTGTAAAAATTAAGTTCATAAAAACATCACGCCTTAAAATCAGCTTGTATCTGCTGAGAATCTGTTTTTAAATTTGGCTTCTTTGGAGGCTATACTAATCCATTCGTATTCAGGTACCAAGCCACATTCAGCTCACAGTCTATGATAAGCGAGATTCCCTATGACGTATTTACCCCATATTACGCTTGAAACAGGAACTAATCCTGACGCGACAGTGATCTGGCTTCATGGCCTGGGCGCAAATGGTCATGATTTCGAAGGCATTGTGCCACACCTTCATCTACCAGACACCTTGGCCATTCGATTTATTTTTCCGCATGCGCCCGAAATACCGGTGACCATCAATGGTGGTTATATCATGCCTGCCTGGTACGACATTCTTGAAATGAATATAGAACGAAAAATAGACCAGCAACAGATACAAGCCTCCAGTGATGCCATAAAAGCTTTGATAGAGCGTGAGATAGAACGAGGTATTTCCAGTCAGCGCATTATTCTTGCCGGATTTTCTCAGGGTGGGGCGGTTGCCTACCATTGCGCATTAAGTTTTGATAAACCCTTGGGGGCATTGTTCGCGTTGTCTACCTATTTTGCTACATGGCGTACCCTGGATTTTCACCCTGCCAATTCCTCTTTGCCTGTTTTTCTGTTTCATGGTGCTCAGGATGATATGGTTCAGGAAAGCCTGGGAACTGATGCCAGAAGGGTTTTAGTCGAAAAAGGTTATCAACCGGAATATTTCAGTTATGCCATCGGCCACGAAGTCTGTCTGGAAGAAATTCATAATATTTCAGAAATATTACAAAAAATCCTTAAAAAATAGTGCATTTTTCATGCTAAACATCTGAAACAGAATATAAATTTTTCTCGAAGATTTTCATATTCAAAATCATGGTCTATGTTTATTGGTATGAGAAAACATAAGACAATCTGGTTTTATTTCCGCTGGTTATTTTTAATCTTGATATTGAGTCAGGATGCCCTGTCGCAAGCAGAAAATGAAGCCCCAGCTCATCCCCATTCAGCCATAATAAATGAACCGCAGAGCGCTGAGCATAGCGATGCGGTGATCGCACATCCCTCCTTGGATACGCAGGAACTAAGCCTTAATCAATTACGCTCAATTTTCAGTTTGCGAGCCAGACAATGGCCCGATGGCACACCAATCACGGTATTTGTTTATCGTGATGAAAAACCAGCACATCGACAATTTCTATTGTCAACTTTAAAAATGTTGCCGCATCAGCTGAGAAGACAATGGGATCGTTATATTTATTCAGGTATCGGCCAGGGGCCGGTGGTCGTTGATTCACAAGAAGAAATGCTTAACAAGGTCAAGTCCACGCCCGGTGGAATTGGATATATAGAAGGAGGTGTGCCCGGTGAACAGGTACTTACACTTTCTATCCGTTAATGCATCTGATACGAGTCGAAGCATGTCGATATTAATTAAAGCCTTATTATTTTGCTGTGGATTAGCGCTAGGCTGGATGCTGCCGGTGAATCCGGTGTTTGCTGAAGACGTAAAAGATAATCAAATGCTTCAGTCAGGCAGTTGGATAGATGATATAAACTGGCATGGCTTTATTAGCCAGAGTTTCATTGCGACGGATGAGAATCAGTTTTTAGGAAGTAGTAGTGATGGTAGTTTCAAATATAATGAAGCGGCCCTCAATGCATCCTGGCGCGCTAATTCTGAATTACAGTTTTCAATTCAGGGGCTTTATAAACAAATCGGCAACACCGAACCTAAGGGTACCCGTCTGGATTATGCGATTATCGACTGGCGTGCCCTGGATACACTTGGCCACGGTGCCGGTTTAAGAATTGGCCGCCTTAAAAATCCTTATGGCTTCTTCAATGAAACGCGTGATGTCGCTGCAGCAAACACCAGTATTCTGTTACCAGAATCAATCTATGTAGATTATTTAAGCCAGCTTTTTCATAGTTCAGATAGTCTGGGTTTCTATGCCCATAGCGAACTGGAAGAGGGGACCTTTCAGTTTACCACCCAGTATGGCCGCCCCATTCTGAATGATGACATCATATCAACCTTGCTGGGAGGGAATGCCACCGATGGGGATATTTCCAATGAGCGTATCGCATCTGTTAAGTTGGGTTATGAAGATGGTTCAGGTCTTTGGCGGATGGCTTTATCCTATATTCGATTCGAAGGTGAGTATGCCCCGGCACCAACGGATGCCCCGTTTCTCCAAGAAGGAGATGTTACTATTCAACAGGCTTTATTTTCCGTTGAATTCAATTGGGAGAAATGGCAAGTCATCAGTGAAATTCAGCGCAGAAACAGTGAGCTGTCAGACGTCTTTTCGTTTCAGCCACATATCTATGAAAAAAGCCTGGGGTATTATGTTCAGCTTGGCTTTAGCCCAACGCCAGAATGGAAGCTCTATGCACGCCGTGATGAAATATTTAAAAATAAAGATGATAAGCATGGCCGAGAGTATATTGCGCAATTAAAAGCGATTAATCCATTCACCCAGACGCAAGCACATACTGCTTTTGCAAAAGATACGACAATAGGATTCAGATACGTGCCTTCCTTTGAATGGTCATTTGCCATGGAAATGCATTTCATTGATGGCACGTTCTGGCTTCCCGACATTGAAAATCCGGATCTAAGTAAACAACAACGATATTGGAATATGTTCCTGGCTCAAATTGCGTACCGTTTCTGATGAAAAGACTAAAAAATAAAATCTTTGTCAGCCTGTTCTGGAAGTCAATTTTTGGTTTGACCCTTATTTTGCTAATGCTCGTTAGCTTCTTTACCTATTTCAATGTTGAACAGCTAAAGTCTTTACAGAGTCACCAGCGGAATGCAAATCAACAACAATATCTGATTGAATACCATGGCTTACTGAAAAAGAGTGAGCTGCAACTGATCAA
>JBFHPN010000368.1:0-3420 GCA_041592735.1 Oleiphilaceae bacterium
ATGCAGCATAATATAGAGTGCTTTAAGATGATCGTGCCCTTTACACAACGTAGTTAAGGTATAACCATCCATTTCTGGCATTTCAACATCTGAAATCATTAATGAAATGTGATCAGATATCTTCGAGCCATCAGACACCAAGCCTTTTAGATAATCAAATGCCTGTTTACCATCGTTCTTGGTAATTACCTGGATGCCAATGGTTTGCAGACAGTTCTGTATTTGTTTACGTGCCACGACCGAATCGTCTACCACTAAAACGGTTGTAGGGGTTTCAGCATTTCGCTCGCTGGCTTTCTCAACAAATTTTTCATTTACTTTGTCGTGAACGGGCGCAACTTCCGACAATATTTTCTCGACATCGATAATTTCCACAAGCTTATTATCAATTCGGGTTACTGCCGTCAGGTAATTTTCGCGCCCTGCTCCCTTTGGTGGCGGATGAATCGTTTCCCAGTTCAGGTTGATGATACGTTCGACGCCACCAACAAGAAAGCCCTGCGTTTTACGATTATATTCCGTAATAATCACAAAACTGTTCGGAATGACATTATCGGCGATAGGTGTTTGTCCAATCGCCATTCCCATATCAATAATCGGTATGGTTCCACCGCGAATGTGCGCCACACCTCTGACCACGGGATGCCGTTTGGGCATCATCGTTAACTTAGGACATTGCAAAACTTCTTTAACCTTAAATACGTTAATTCCGTAGATTTGTGGTCCTTGAAGTTTAAACAACAATAGTTCCAGTCGATTCTGACCAACCAGTTGGGTGCGTTGGTTAACACTATCCAGAATACCGGCCATACAAAAGCTCCAAATTACAAACAGCGGTATGAATATTGCTGTATTGTTCCAATACAAAGATATCTTTATGTTTTTTTAAAGAGAACTATCAAAAGCATAGGACATATTATGAAAAATAGTAGGCAAATATTTATCTTCATTATGCTTTTCATTGCATTACCCTGTTATGCGCTCACTGCAGCGTCCGGTATGAACGAGCAACTTCACGCATTTTTGGAAACACAACAACGAGGCATAGCGGAAAAAGGTTTCCGCTCAGAGTACACAATCGGCAATATTGATCCTCGTTATAATGAAAAACACTGTGATATTCCCTTGAAATTCAGCCTGAATCGGTCACCCATGAATCAAGCTAACCTAACCACATTGGTTGAATGTAACGATGATAAACCCTGGAAGTTATTTATAACGACCACATTCAATATATATGGCCAGGTAGTCTATGCGGCAAACACTATTGCGCGGGGTCATACAATTCAGCATCATGATTTACAAATTAAAGAAGAAGTGATCAATAAGTTTTATTATCCCGGCTACAATAAAGTAGAAGATGTCGTTGGTATGATCGCCAAAAGATCTATTAGACAAGGTAGCACTATTCAAGCAAACTTGTTGCAGGCACCGAAGCTGGTCAAGCGCGGTGATGATGTAGTGATTATGGCCAGCACTCAGGGCATCATGATCAAAATGCGTGGCACTGCCATGCAGGACGGCGAACTCGGCCAGCAAATAAGCGTCAAAAACAAACAATCGGAAAGAATTATCAAAGCAAAAGTTGCCGAGTCGGGCTTAGTAAATGTGGTACTTTAATTTATCTTAAAAAAAGCTGTTTTTTATACATTTTATGCTAAAGGTTTCTGAATTATGGCCGATATAAAGAGCATAAGTACTTATATAGGATGATTTGAACAATGAATATAGATGTAAATGGTTTAAATCCAAGTCGCTCGGATGGCCAGAAAAGACAGATTTCTAACAAACCGGGCACGACTCAAAATGCGCCATCAACAACTCAAACTTCGGATAGCGCTGTTAACTCACCTAAGGTAAGCGTAAGCCTAAGCTCATCTGCACAAAACCTTGCAAAGATAGAAGCTGAATTGAAATCGCTGCCGGAAGTAAACCAAAGCCGGGTTGATGAACTCAAAGCACGCATTGACCGTGGCGAATACAAACCAGACTCTGAAAATCTGGCACAGAAAATGCTAAACCTAGAATAGATACTTTTCTATTCTAGGGGATAAGCATGGCTTCATTTGCAGATGAACTCAAACAGTTACTGAAACAAGATATCGTAGACCTTGAAACACTCAAGGAACTGCTTGAGCAGGAAAGACATACCCTTACCACACGCAACACAGATAAAATCAATCAACTGGCCAAAGTCAAATCCCAGACCGTTAGCCAACTCGAACAACGCGCCAAGATCAAAGCCAGACTAATGGCGCAGTCCGGGCTCGATGTAAGACCTGGTCAGGTTGAATCGAAACTCGTCACCCTTGAAGATTCCGAGCTGATGCACCTATGGCATGACTCCCGGCAACGCTTATCCGTTTGTCAGGAACAGAATGCAGTGAATGGCAATATCATTGTTCAGTCTAGTCAGCGCGTAAACAAATTAATGATGATCATTCGCGGACAAAGTAAAACACAACATTTATATGGGCAACAAGGGAAAGCACAGGCTTATAATAGCAGTCAGCGAATAGGAGAAGCTTAAGCTGAAATTCAGCTGGCCGCTGCTCTACTTAAAACTAAGTCAATTAAGATCTGTCCATGCATCATACCTGCTCACTGTGTGGTTCCAACCACACAGTATTACACTGCACTGTTAAACAGCGAGCCTATTATAGTTGCACGAACTGCCGGCTTGTTTTTGTCCCTGAACTGTATCACCTGAAACCAGCGCAAGAAAAAGCGATTTATGACCTGCATCAGAATAACCCTGATGATCAAGGCTACCGGCAATTCCTGAACCGTTTAATGACGCCTCTCATTGCCCAATTACAGCAGTTTCATGCTACTAAGGCCTTAACAGGCCTGGATTTTGGTTCGGGACCCGGCCCAACGCTGGCAACCATGCTTCAAGAGCAAGGTTACGCAACCTCTATTTATGATCCATTTTATGCACCGGATACTCAAATTCTTGAAAACACTTTTGATTTCATTACATCAACAGAAGTCTGGGAGCATCTAGCCTCACCTGGTACGGTAATCAAAAAGCTGTTTTCTATGCTCAATCCCGGCGGAATTATAGGCGTAATGACGAAACGCATACCTGATACGGCTTTTGAGCACTGGCACTACATCAAGGATCCAACGCACATTACGTTTTTCCATGATGAAAGCTTTGCATACATAGCAAGCCACTATCAATGCACGTTAAAATTGATTTCTCAGGATGTAGCGTTATTTATAAGAGAGTAATTATTGATAGCAAGCAGCTGCAATCCGTTTTATCTATGCAGCTCAACGAATAACGAGTGATTTATGCGAATAGCAATAATTTGTTTCTTATTTGTCATAGCAACAGGCACATTAAACGCAAGCATATTGATGAAAGGCGTCAGCGAAGGAATGCCTTATCAACTCGAACTGCTTGCAGAAGGC
>JBFHPN010000369.1:0-3416 GCA_041592735.1 Oleiphilaceae bacterium
GAAGAGTCAGAAAAAGAATACGTTGAAATACAGGAGTATGTGCGTATTGGCGTACTAAATTTATATGCCGAATTAAATCCAGCCTTCTCAGCAGACTCGACGCAAGCAGATACTTTGTCACCCCATACTCCGACCCTACACTAATCGATAACAATGAGCAGCGTCATGAATAAAAAAGAGTTTGCGAAACGAAGAGCCTATTTGGCCGAACAAATGGGCAGCAACTCGATTGCGATATTGCCTTCATCATCTATGAAAGTCAGAAACCGTGATGTGGATTATCCTTTCAGGCAGGATAGTGACTTTTATTATTTATCAGGATTTAACGAGCCGGATGCTGTGTTAGTTATTATTCCCGGCCGGGCACATGGTGAATCAGTGTTGTTCTGCAGGGAGAGAGACCCTTCCAAAGAAATGTGGGATGGCTTTATTACCGGTCCTGAAAGAGTTAATGAATTAACAGGGATCGACGATGCATTTCCGATCACGGATATAGACGATATCTTGCCGGGTATGATTGAAGGAACAGATAAAGTGTTCTATTCAATGGGGCTGGATGCTCAATTTGATGCCAAGGTGATGGAGTGGATCAATATCATCCGTAGCAAAATACGCAGCGGTGCGCATCCTCCGGGTGAGTTTGTGGCTTTGGAGCATGCCCTTCATGAACTGCGATTATACAAAAGTGCTGCTGAAATCAACGTCATGACACAAGCGGCGGAAATTTCGGCCAAGGCGCATGTTGAAGCCATGAAAGCCTGTAAACCGGGGCTCTATGAATATCACCTTGAATCCATTATTCAACATGTTTGTGCCGATCACGGTGCTCGCTTTAATGCCTATCCATCGATTGTTGGCAGTGGTGAGAACGCCTGTATACTGCACTACATAGAGAATAGTGCCAAATTAAAGAGTGGCGACCTGGTGTTAATAGACGCGGGCTGTGAACTTGAATGTTACGCTTCGGACATCACCCGGACGTTTCCGGTTTCAGGTCAGTTTAGCCTGGAGCAACGCATGTTATACCAAGTGGTACTGGATGCCCAATATGCGGCTATTGAGGCGGTGAAGCCGGGTAACCATTGGAATCACCCGCATGAATCGGCTGTCAGGGTGTTAACCCAAGGGCTTATCCAGCTTGGACTGCTCAAGGCAGACTTGGAAGAAGCGATTGCCAAAGAGTTGTATAAGCCCTTTTATATGCATCGAACAGGGCATTGGCTAGGCTTGGATGTTCATGATGTGGGTGAATACAAAGTAGGTGGAGAATGGCGTTTGCTTGAGCCAGGAATGGTGCTTACTGTCGAGCCGGGCCTTTATGTGTCACCGTCAAATAAAGATGTCGCTAAAAAATGGCGAGGTATCGGAATTCGAATTGAAGATGATGTGTTAGTCACCAAGACAGGTTGTCGGGTGCTTACCAAAGATGTACCCAAGGAAATTTCTGAGATTGAAAGGCTGATGGCCGGAGACCTCTAAGCATGTTAATTGCTATCGATGATTTGCAGAATCATGATGCCTTCGACGTGGTCGTCGTTGGTGCCGGGATGGTTGGTGCCAGTGCCGCGATCAGTTTAGCGCAACTGAACTTGAATGTGTTGTTGCTTGATGCGTTTCCATTCAGGCAGGCCGTGCCTGAATACTCACCCAGTTATGATGAGCGCTCCACGGCACTGTCATGGGGAACCAGGCAGTTGCTGGAGGGTATGCATGTATGGGAAAGTATTTCGCACAAGGCGTGCCCGATTGAAGAGGTTCATGTCTCTGAGAAAGGCGGTTTTGGCAGTGTTCGCATGCACTCAAAAGAGTACCGTCAAGAAGCGCTGGGGTACGTGGTGGCAAATCAGTGGCTGGGTCACTGTCTGTTGTCACGTGTTGATGCGTTGAATATTCCTCTATGCTCCGGTGTCAAGGTGGCAGGTATAGAGCCTGGAAGGCCCACGCAAATTCAACTGGTCAACACGCAATCAGGGCAGGTACATGAAGCTGCGCCGCAGTCGCTCACTATTAGTGCTCGATTGCTGATTATCGCCGATGGCAGTTGTTCTGAAACGGCAAGAAAAATTGGAATTGATTATCAGGAAGACGCCTACAGGCAGCATGCAATTGTCGCCAATATCACCACAGAACTGCCCAATCAGGGGCGCGCGTTTGAACGCTTTACGCCAACAGGGCCGCTGGCTTTGCTGCCTTTATCAGAAAATCAAAGTGCACTGGTCTGGACGCACGATCAGACACAGCTCGAGCAGTATTTAGCGATGTCTGAACAGCAGTTTTGTCGGGCTATTGAAGACAGTTTCGGAGAGCGTTTAGGGGCAATAGTACACTGTGGTGAACGAGCTAGTTACCCCTTGAAACTGATTCAGGCAAAAGAACAATGTCGCGATGGTATTCTATTGCTGGGGAATGCTGCACATAGTCTGCATCCGGTAGCGGGTCAGGGCTTTAATTTAGCCATCCGGGGCGTTGCGGCTTGTGCCGAGCATGTCCTGAAGCACCGCGATAGTTGCTTTGAAGCGCTCGAACATCTTATAACTTTGTGTGAGCAGCTGCAGGCAGATCAGCAAAAAACCATTGCATTAAGTGATCAGCTGGTTAAAGTCTTTGGTAGTTCTTCCAAGTTGCTTGGTTTTTTACGTGAAGCCGGACTGGTCGGTTTGGATAATACTGCCTGGTTAAAAAGTATCTTTGCAGCCAGGGCAATGGGATTGGCGGAACGTAAGATTAAATTGAATTAAATAATGGCCCGGGAAATTATTATGAAGTCGCACGACTCTCGAACTTCAGCATTGAATAAACCAAATAGCACCGATCCGGTTAGTGTCGATATTGCTATTGTTGGTTCAGGAATGGTTGGTTCAGCCTTGGCTGCCGCCTTAGCCAAAACCAACTTCAGCATCGCGCTTATCGATGCTCAGAGTTTGAATAGTTTAGCGCGAGATGTCCCTTTGGCATCTTCGGTCGAAGAATTCGAACCAAGAGTCAGCGCTTTGACAGTAGCCTCCCAGGAATTATTGAAAGATATTGATGTATGGCCACAGATTGATTTGCAGCAGGTTCAGCCCTACCAATTGATGAAGGTCTGGGATCATCTGGGCACTGCCCGTATTGTGTTTGATGCAGCAGAAATGCATCTGGACTCATTGGGGTGCATTGTTGAAAATCAGACCATCGTTTCCGCCTTGTTTAAGGTCTTGCAGCAACAGCCCAATTTACAGCTTTTCTATGGGCAGAAACTAGCTGGGATGCAAGCGCACTCAACGGCAGAGGATAGCCACGTGTTGACGCTGGAAAATGGCACGCAGATCCAGTGTAAGTTGTTAGTGGCAGCAGATGGGGCCTTATCCAAAATTCGCCAGTGGGCAGCCATACCTACCAGAGAATGGGATTACCAGCATGAAGCGATCGGCGCTACC
>JBFHPN010000370.1:0-3414 GCA_041592735.1 Oleiphilaceae bacterium
GGGTAATCATCTTCTATCAAGCCGACAAAGGGACTGACCAGAATACCATGCAGCGACACAACCTGGCTAAGACGTCCAATCAGTTCTACGTTTTCAGGCGGTACGCCTATTTCTTCATGACACTCACGCAAGGCCGTAAAACTAAGCGACAAATCAGTATCGTCCCGCTTGCCGCCCGGAAATGCGACCTGACCGTTGTGTGTGTTTAAATGTTCGGCGCGGCGCGTCAACACAATTTTAGGCTGCAAGGGGTCACGGGTCACCGGCACCAGAATACCTGCGTCTGGCAGATCAGCATTTATTTTACGGGGCTGATGCGCGGCTAACACATGCTTTAGCTGTTCAATTGCATTCATCGAGATACTTCATTAGGTCTCTGGAAAGAGACTGATATTGTTTGGAAGCAGAAACTTTAGCATACTGGTCAGCTTTCATAAATCGAAAGTCTTAATCTTGCACACGAGCCAACTATGAAGTTTTGCAGCCAATGCGGCAATAAAGTCGAACATAAAATCCCGGAGACTGACAATCGCCCACGGTACGTTTGTGTATCCTGTGAGTTCATTCATTATCAAAATCCCAACATCGTTGCTGGCACGATTCCCATCTGGCAAGACAAAGTGTTGCTGTGCAAACGGGCTATCGAGCCTCGCTATGGCTACTGGACACTTCCTGCCGGCTTTATGGAAAATGCTGAAACCACGACCGAAGCCGCAATCAGGGAAACCTGGGAAGAAGCAGAAGCCAAGGTTGTGATAGATGGTTTTTTTAGCATGCTGAACGTTCCACAAGTTGACCAGGTCCATATATTTTTCCGGGCACATTTGCTTGAACCCTCATTCAATTCAGGCAGCGAAAGCCTGGAGGTTGCGCTCTTTGCAGAGCAGGATATCCCCTGGAACGAGCTGGCTTTTCCAACCGTAAAGAAAACGCTGGAGCTATATTTTGAAGATCGAAAAAAAGGGTTCTTCGGCACGCATGTCGCCGACGTTATCCGTCCCAAGCGACCGCCTGCCGATGCGTGAGCTATTACCGAAACCTAATTAAACCAGGAGAGCACCATGAAATATCTGCACACCATGATCCGCATCAGCGATTTGGATGCATCTCTGGATTTTTACTGTAATAAGCTGGGCTTGCGTGAGATCAGCCGGAAAGATTCCGAAAAAGGCCGCTTTACCTTGATTTTCCTGGCGGCACCGGAAGATGCCGTGAGTGCAGCTGAACATAAAAGCCCAATGCTGGAATTAACCTATAACTGGGACCCGGAAGACTATACCGGTGGCCGTAATTTTGGGCATTTGGCTTTCCAGGTAGACAATATTTACCAGACCTGCCATGCACTGCAATCAAAAGGCGTGCTGATTAATCGCCCCCCGCGCGACGGGCACATGGCCTTTATTCGCTCACCCGACGGCATCTCTATCGAGTTACTCCAGAAAGGCGAAGCGTTGCCCCCCGAAGCCCCTTGGAACACCATGGAAAATACCGGGAGCTGGTAAGCCCCCAGCCTTCCCTTTTTTGTTGAGCCCCTCTTTCTTTGAGGGGCGCTGTGCAACGCAGTTTTACTTCAGATTTAAAAATTTCTTCCTGAAGTGCTTAAGTTCAGCGATTGATTCACGAATATCATCCAGCGCAAGGTGCGTAGCTTTTTTCTCAAAACCTTTTAATACTTTGGGATTCCAGCGCATGGCTAATTCTTTTAAAACACTCACATCGAGATTACGATAATGAAAAAAAGATTCCAATTCAGGCATGTATTTCACCAGGAAACGTCGATCCTGACCAATCGAATTGCCACAAATAGGCGATTGCCCCTGATCCACCCATTCTTTCAGGAATGCTAAGGTTTGCAGTTCCGCTTCGCGTTCTGTCATCACACTAGCCTTAACCCGTTCGATTAAACCATTGGCTGTATGCGTAGTGGTGCACCACTCATCCATGGCATTCAGCAGCTCATCGCTTTGTTTGACCGCAATGACCGGCCCTTCTGCCAGCGTATTCAGCTCGCCATCTGTCACAATGGTAGCAATTTCAATGATGCGCTCTTTTTCAGGATCAAGCCCTGTCATCTCCAGGTCAATCCAGATTAGATTTTGCTTACGGCTTTTTGCATCTTGTATTTCAGTCATGAAAGATCCTTTTTATTAAATAGGCAGAATGTAACGAATAACCCAAAATGATTAGCGCTGTAAAGATAAAGCTTCTTGCTATTTTTCTCAATCAAGTCATGAGAAAGACCTTATTAACCTCTTATTTTGAGCGTCATCCTGAGAAGATCAGTAGGGCTTTAACCCATTTACTGTTAGAATCATGCGCTGATGCTTTCATGTTTTTCCACAGGTTCTCTATAATCCCATGAGCAAACGCAAACTCAATCGACGCCAGCAATGGCGCATAGAAAAGATCCAGTCTGAAAAGATTGCACGTGCTCAAAAACTCGATAAAAAATTAGGCGAGGAGTATCAAGCCAGTGATCTGGGAGATGAGCAAACCGGATTAGTCATTGCCCATTACGGGCAATTGGTCGACATTGAGCCCCTCGCTGAAGATAGCGATAAAACCATTCATCGCTGCCATGTCAGAGCAAATGTGGATGCCTTGGTGACAGGCGATGTGGTGGTCTGGCGACCTGGAAGCAACCAAAGCGGTGTCATTGAAACCCGACTTGAACGTAATAGCCTGCTGCAACGACCAGACAACTACGGTTTACTGAAGCCTGTTGCCGCCAATATAGACCGTATCGTGATTGTCGTTGCCACCGAACCCACTCCACACACCAATCTTATCGATCGCTACCTTGTCGCCGCGGAAACGCTGGGGATTCAACCGGCGCTGCTGTTCAATAAATCTGACCTGATAACGGAACAGAACCGAGAACCAATCGAACAACTCTGCCAGACCTATCGAGACTTGGGTTACGAGGTATTGATGACCTCTGCCAATGCAGTCGATCACTGCGAGAGCGCCTTGCTTGAATGGCTAACGCATCACACCAGCGTACTTGTTGGCCAGTCAGGGGTGGGTAAATCCTCTTTAATTCGCAGCATTCTGGGCGATCAGAGCATTAAGGTTGGTGAATTGTCTGAACTCTCTCGAAAAGGCACGCATACCACCACCACAGCCAAACTGTTTCATATTCCGGGCGGCGGCAAACTGGTGGACTCACCGGGAATACGTGAATTCGGGCTTTGGCATATCAATGAATCACAGTTACTCGAAGGGTTTATAGAGTTAAGGCCGTTCATTGGCCTGTGCCGTTTCCGCGACTGTAAACACCAGCAAGAGCCCCAATGCGCCATTCTGGGAGCCCTGGAGAAAGGTGCAATCAGTGAAGCGAGAATGGCCAGTTTCCAACGCATTCGGGAGACATTAAATGATAAGCAAACCTTCAATGCCTAGCAGGTAAATTTA
>JBFHPN010000371.1:0-3413 GCA_041592735.1 Oleiphilaceae bacterium
CGTAACCGGGATTATCGTCTGTTCAAGGTGCCATCCTTAAGGGAGCTGGTCTCTACCGGCCCGTATATGCATGACGGCAGTTTGCCGAGTTTAGAGTCCGTGGTGGCTGCTTATAATCAGGCTGATTCGGCAGACCCGATGGTGGATAGTGATATTCGCCCCTTAGGATTGAGCAGTGCCGAGCGTAATGATCTGGTCAGTTTCCTGAGAGCACTCTCAGCAAATTAAACCGGGTCAAAAGGCCTTACTCACGCAATTAGTTAAACGCATAGATAAACGCATAGTTAAAACATAGATAGAAACATTAATAGCAACAGAAAACATAATAAATGAGGAAAACACATGAAACCTGATACTCACATGCTGCGCTGGCCTTTGGCCCTGCTCATGCTTTGTCTGGCCAGTTTGGCGACAGCCGCTGATTCGCTGTCCGTCAATCAGCAACTGACATCCAACCAATACCTGGCGTCAAGCAACGGTAATTTTCGTGTTTACATGCAAGGTGATGGCAATCTGGTGCTGCGAGACTGGCGCACCCGTGCAGCACTGTGGGCGTCCGGTACCAACGGCAAAGGAGGTATTCGGGTAAAAATGCAATCTGATGGCAACCTGGTCATGCGTAATAGTTCGGGCAGTGCGGTGTGGTCAACTAAAACCTCCCGCTCAGGTGCGGTGCGATTGGTCATGCAGGACGATGGAAATCTGGTGCTTTATACCTCTTCCGGCAGCCCTGTTTGGGCAACGAACACAGTGGTTGATTCGGGTTCAGGTGGCGACGCTGGTGGCACGAGCGGCCCGGACAATTCCGAAATGGTGGGCATTCTGAAACAGATTCGTAGCCTAAACGGCACCCTGATTCTTGACTGGGATAACACCATCGATATCGATTCGGATTACACGGTAGGGCAGACCGCCCCGGCCTGGATGAATGCCTTCGCAGAAGCCAATCTCGATAGCTGGCTGGTCACTGGCAATGGTAATACCTCGCGTATTGAAAGCGCTGTCATGGGCGCTGTCAGCAGTGCCTCAGAAACTTACTGGCGTAATCTTCTCAGAAATAAAGCCTACTACGGTGAAGCCACCGGTGAAAAAGAAGATAAGTATGCACGCATTATCGGTAGCCGTGATAAAGCCACTTTTATGTTGGTGGATGATGCCAGCGCCAATATTGATGACTTCCGCGTGGTGACGAATGGTCAAGGCTATATGTATCGACCAAGAAATGGCTATGCACAGTTTGATGAACTGTTAGGTCACCTTAAAAACTTCCTCAAGCAATTACAGGATAACGCCAATGCCGGAACAGGTGGATCAGGTAGCATTCAACATATCGGCACCACGCAGGTATGGGATAGTAATGGCCAGGGTGTCAGAGTGACTCGGCCTTCAGGTGTTCAATCAGGTGATTTGCTGGTGCTGGTGTTACATCGTACCGACGACCATCTGCCTTTTGCGGTCTCTGGCTGGACACGCGCGGCAGAGTGCTACAAAGAAGATAACGGCTATCAATGCCTTAACGTCTCAGACTGTACCACGCGAAGCGGTAATTTCTGCGATCGTTTCCAGGGTAAGTATCGAGGTCGAGACCTGGCTCAAGTCGTGTTCTATAAGCGCGCCGGTTCTAGTGAACCCAGCTCCTATAGTTTCAATTTGAATAAAGATTCAGATGGGCATCCGGGTTGGGCCATCCTGACGGCTTTACGCGGAGCAAATACCTCAGATCCGATTCGTGATACCGCCAATAGAGGTTGTGACAGAAATGCAGACAGCTTGTTCCCCTCTGTTTACGGCAAAAAAGGTGACATGCTGTTGTTGTCACAATCGTTTGATGATGCAGTGAGCCAAAGCAAGTTTGGCGCGCCAAGTGGTATGCGTACCTTCGGTTATGTCAGTAACAGTGACGAGGCTGGCTTCATGTATGGCGTGGTGCTGGATAAGGATGGCGAAACCGGTGAACGTAAAACCAGTGGTGATGGCGCATCCAGCTGTAAAGATGCATTGGTTTCTTTAACCATCAAGGCGCAATAAGGTCTTGTTAACAGGCGATGATTGCGTTGAATAGATGGCAGTCATCGCCTGGTTTTCAGGCCTGAAAGCACATTGTGAGTAAATCGTCGCTGCTAAAAAGGGCTGTCATGAATAAGCGTCTGAAAAGACCCAGGAAATACCTCGTATGGTTCGCAACCTTGTTGCTGGCTGCGTTGTTTATTATTCCTGCTTATGTGTTTTTTTCAGCACCTTCACAACAAGAGCCTACAGTAAAGGCGGACCTCTTTTTTTCACAAGAAGAACATGTTGGTGCTCAAGAGATGCCTGAAAAGATGGACTCCATTGTGCGTGATGCAAGCAATGAAACAGCGGTCTTGCGTCATTCGGAATCCAATGATCTCAACGAAACAGGTGACTCACTCGTCACCTTACTCAAAGATTTATTAAATGATTATCGCTCCCACGCGCTGAACATCGAACAAAAACGCGCTATTCGTACAGTTCTGCCTGACATAAATGCTACAGCAGAGGGCAGGGCGCTGATTTCTGATCTTTTCTTTTATCCGGATAATGATGAACTCGGAAGTTCTATCTACGATATGATTCTGGATGCCGGCTTGAAAGATGTGACCTTAATAAACGAATTTATTGATCGGAGCCGAACAGAGAATCGAACAGCGTTTCATATGCGGATTATTGATTTGATTGCAGATCACAGCACCATTCAGCAACAACATAGCCAGAAAATTGAAGATTATCTCGCCGATATGGTAATGCATTCAGATCCTTTATTAAAACAGGCAGCCTTGTCTCAATGGGCCAGATACGTTAACCAGCACAAAAACATTTTGCCTGTGTTGAATGCCTACCTATTTAATGCCTCTCAGGAAGCCAGATCTGAAATCTATGAAATGATTGAGACCGGCGCCATCAAATCCAGGGCAGAAAAAAGAGAAGTGCTGCTTGCTTTGGAGTCTTTGCAGTTTGCCGACTATCTTGGGCTGAATGCGCATGAACAAACCCAAATTGATACCTTGATAAAACTATTGTCCCGTTAATTTTCAGGTGGCCTTCCTAAGTCTCCTCCCAGGTTAACCCTGAATGTTCTAATAATTTGAACATTTTGATCAAATTATAGCGCTTATTGAATTTATGACAGGCGTTATACTCCCTCCAACAGCTGACAAAATGGTTTTGCTTGCAAGCATCTCAGTTCAACTAACGTAAACAGATCCACAAGGAAAGAACATGACGATTTTACATATTGATGCCAGTGCCAATCTCAATGGTTCTAACTCACGAGCGATTTCCCGATACATCGTGGATAAGTTATCTGCGTTGACGCCCGACATTTCCATTTTAAGACGGGATCTGGCTAAAGACTTATTACCCCAAATAAATGCCGAAGATTTGATTGATCTGCA